>NZ_JABXEO010000162.1:0-7481 GCF_013372585.1 Myxococcus sp. AM010 | reverse complement strand
AGGCGGACCGGCTCGGCCTTCGCCGCCAGGTGCCGGCGCCGACGGTACACCCACGACTGCACCGTGCTCAGCCGCACGCCCCGCTGCCGCGCGAACTCCACCTGCGTCAGCCCGCTCGCCTCGAAAGCCTCGGCGACACGGAACCACTCCTGCTTCTCCACCGGCTTCGACATGCGCGCCAGGGTCCACGGCGGCGGCGCGTCACTCAACGCCCCTCATCACGTCGTTGGCCGGACGCTTACGTTGTAGCCGTCCTTGACGAACTGAAAGAGCTCTGCTGCTCCGTTGACTTCTCCTGTGTCACGCGGTGCCTCTCCGATTTGCCCGTAGTCAACCCGATGTGGCACAGGCGGCGCTGTTGCTGCGCGTGGCTGGGCAGTCCTGGAGGGACTAGGCTCGAACGTATCGACGTTGCGATTGTTGGTGCGAGTCGCTGCCTGCCTGGGTGGTGTCGGCGTTGCCGCTGCTGGTCGGTTTTGCGTGGGCGTAGGCGCCACCTGACGGCGCGCTGCCGTAAGGAGCTGTGCCATTGTCCGTATTCCGGAAATGGGCATGTCGGCCTCTTTTGAGGGGGTGTGGCCTTCATGGTAGGGCAATGAGAGTGTGGAAGGTATATTGGGGTTGGAGAGTGTTTGATCGGGGACGGATGGTTCGTCCGTGTGGAACGGCTGCGCTCGGCCGCGTGAGCACGGATAAGAGGGACTGCGCCCTGTAGGAAAGTGCGCGTTCGCCTGCGCTCGCGTGCCATTCAATGGGTGGGGGGGCCGGGTGTGTGATTCCCGGCATGCCTGCCCTCTCTCGTTGCGTGCCACTTCGGCCGTTCGGTTCCGAGCCCAAGAAATGGCCGCAGCATTTGGACTTGCCACCTTGCGAGTACTGCGGGGGGCCGTGGCACACGCTCGCAAGGCGATGGGGCGAGCACCTGGGGAACCCCACTGAGCTGCGGGAGAACATCCTCGCGGGCCGCAAGTCGAAGGAGCACCCCTGGTACACGGGGCGCTGGTCCATCGCCGCCCACACCTCATCTGCTCCGAGGCCATGGCGGAGGATGCTCCGTGGGCGCCACTCTGCCGGGACTTCGGGTATGACATCAACAGGCGAGAGAATGGCGTCATGCTGCCGATGGTCATGGCTGTCGCCTGCGAACTCCACGTGCCGATTCACAAAGGCCCCCACGCAGGGGGCTGGGCCTTCGACATGAACCTCGCGTACCCAGATGCCGTGAAGCGGCTGCTGGCGGGCGTTATCGAGAAGGCCGTGAGTGGCAGCTTCTGCCCGAAGCCCGAGGGGCTTACGGCCAAGATGGACCGAATAAGCCGCACGATTCTGGGGAAGGTGGCCAGCGGGAAGTGGACCCTCACGACGGATGGGTTGGACTACCTTCCTGGAGGGCAGGGGTGCGCGGGCTCGACGTCTATTCAGGACAAGCCACGTCGGCCGTGTCCTGCCGGCCGGAGGCATCGGACAATGCACCCATGCACTGGGACAGCACTCCAGCGGCGGGCGCTTCAGGTGGGAGAGTAGCCATGCAAGACGACTACTTCGTTCTCGAGCGCGCGCGTTCCCAGCAGCATCCCCTGCTGTCGTGGGACCAGGAGTGCCTTCCGTTTTTTCGGCCCAGTCCTGTGAAGGTTGCAGCACCCGTCAAGCTGAAGTTGGGCGAGCCGGTTCCGCCCCGGCCTGTCATGGTTGACTTCCACAGTCTTCCGGCGCCTGTCGTCTCCACGCGGCTGAAGGATTCCTTCGAGGCGGCGGCTCTGCCAGGAGTCCAACTCGTTCCCGCGGACGTGCAGGTGGGCGACTCCGTGTTGCGCTATTGGCTGGTCCACATGTGGCGACGGCTTCCCTGCATGGACAGAGAGCGCTCGCGCTTCGAGTTCGACGAGGACGGAGACCTCCTGCTGAGCCTCGACAAGCTGTTCCTCGATGAGTCCGTGCTCGGTGAGGTGCCGCTCGAAGAGCGACTGGCGTTTCGGCTCGCCGAGTCCGTGGTCCACGTCTTTCACCGGACGGTAGTTGAGCGGGTACTCGCCCTGTCACCGCCGCCGGAAGGGCTGCGCTTCATCCCCGTGGCGGAATGGGGCGACTCGTCGGGGTTCCGATGACGTGGCCCACCTGAGCGCAGCTCTCGACTCTGCGCCGGGATAGAGCGGCGCTGGCCCCTGGTCCGTGCGGCTGGCATTACGACGCCCGGTTGCGCCTTGGCCACCAGTGAGGTGGACTGCATTGAATATTACCCAGACGCGGGCGTCGGACGCGCCGTCGTTTGGCAATGCAGTGGGGGAGCGCATGTTCTTCAAGAAGAGGGAGGCTTCGCCGCAGCCCCAGGTGGTGACGCGCACCGGCCGACGGCCCGGGCAGAGCGCACGGGAGAAGCAGCAGGCCATCGCGGATGCCTCCCCGGTGAAGCCGTTCTTCACCCGCCTCTTCGACATCCACACCGATGAGCGGGCTTGGCGCCGCGGGGCGGACGGGGAGGAATTGGTGGGGGAGTTGCTGGAGCAGCTTCGCCCCCATGGCTGGCACGTCGAGCACGACGTGAGGGTAGGGCAGCGTGGCGCCAACCTGGACCACCTCGTCATCGGCCCGCCGGGTGTCTTCGTCCTCAACACGAAGGCGGTGCGCGGCAAGGTGTGGGTGGGCGGCCCCGTTGTCATGGTGGGCCACTACCGCACGGACTTCGTAGAGAACCTGGATGCCGAGGCCCAGCGCGTCCGGCGCTGTCTCACGGAGGCCACTGGCCGGAGCGCGCTCTGGGTGCAGGGCCTGCTCGTCTTCGTCCACCAGCAGCCCGTCGTGAAGCGTTCGCCTCGGTACGTGGCTGTCCTCCACCACTCCGAGTTGGTGCGCGGGCTGCTGGCCCAGCCTGCGAAGCTCAGCCCGAACGAGGTGGAAGAGCTCGTCCGGGCCGCTCGCCGCGAAGAGACCTGGATGGGGTGAGTAGGCCGCGGGGGAGGTGGCGCTACCATCCTCTGCGCATCGCTTCCCGCCGGGCCTCATCTCGTCGCGCGTCCTCGCGCTGCTGGCGGCGCCGCTCCTCCTGTCGTGCTTCCTCACGACGCGCATCCTCACGCTGCTGGCGGCGGCGCTCTTCCTGTTGCTGTGCCTCCTTGCCCCAGTGCACCTCGCGCCAGATGGCCGCCTCACCTTTCTCCGGCGTGCGTCGGCCAGGGGGCGGTGAACCGCTGCCACCTGCTTCCGAGCTCTCCTGCTGGCGTTGACGCTGCTCGTGCAGCGCGACGTTGGAGACGCACGTGCCGCTGACGCAGGTGTTGCCCAGGTAGCACGGCTGTTGGGGTCCGCAGGACTCTCCTTCGTCGTGGTAGCGAATCTGGCTTCCTGGGGCACCGCACTGGCCAGCCTGGCACGTCAACCCGGTGCAGCAGCCTCCGTCAGCCGTACACCGCGCTCCCGGGCCGGAGCACGTCGGTGCTGCCGCCAAGCCGGAGAGGGTGCACGTCCCGTTTCGGCAGGCGAGGCCGCCGCAGCAGGAGGTACCAGCGCCACAAGCGGCGTCCTGGCCCGCGCACGTGGGCTGGGCCATGCAGCGCCCCTGTTGCCACTGGTTGCCCGAGTCCTTGCCCGCGCAGACGTAGCCAGGGCAGCAGTTCTCCTGTGAGAAGCAACCTCCGCCACCGCGCATGCAGAAGTTCGGCGGCTTCTTCATGCCTCGGCAGACGCCCTCCACGCAGGCGTTTCCGGAAGAGCAGCAGTCCGCGCTCGACGCACAGGGGCCGTCGCTGTTGCTGCATGTGGGGCCGTTGGCGCGGCCTTGAAGTGAAGTGAGGAGCAGGGCAGCAACGAGGGGGAGGAGGTAGCGGGGCATGGCCGGGCGCCTCGCAAGCTGAGTGCCCGCTCACGACAGAGGGCGGCCCCTGGATGGGGGTGTCCACCTGCTGGGACGGGCGTACCGGTTCCCGGCCTGGCGCGGGGCCGCCGCCTCACGCGGGGAGGAGGGCCGGACGGCGTCCACGCATGCCGTGACGATGCGGCCGCATGGAGCTTTCCCCCGAGGCCGCGGTTGTCATGTTCGCGGTCAGCAACATCGCCGGCCCGTTGCTCACCCAGCTGCTGTCTCGCCGGAGCACCAAGGCGGAGGCGGCCGTTGAGCAGGTGCCCGTCCTGCAGCAGCGCCTGAATGCGCTCGAAGAGCAGGAGTCCGCCTCCAGCCAGGTGCCCCTCCTGGTCCAGCGGATGGAGATGGTGGTGGAGGGGGTGAATGAAATCAAGACGGAGCTGCGCGTCGTGCGGGAGCACGATTCGCTGCTCCGACTCATGGAGCAGCGCGTGCGCGCGCTGGAGGTATGGCGCGCGGAGGTCGTCCCCAAGCTCGACCGCTCCGTCAGCGAGACGCACCTGCTGATGGGCGAGCGCAACGCGCGCCAGCTCCAGCACACGGCCAACCTCGTGGACCCGCAGAAGGTGGCGAGGCCCACGCCGTGAGCCTCCGCCCCCCGGGCGCGCGCGCCGCCACGTCCGTGGTGGTGGCGCAGCACGGTCCCCTTTCACTCGCAGCACCCCAGGAGTCGTACATGACCGAGTCCACCTCGCAGTCCAGCGCCCCCGTCCGCGAGCACATCATGCAGTTCTTCGCCTACGGCCACTTGCCGCCCAAGCTCCAGGCGGTGAGCGCGCCTTTCGGCGACTTGGCGGAGAGGCTCCACGCGGAGGTGCCCCGCAACCCCGAGCGCACCGAAGCGCTGCGCAAGCTGCTGGAAGCCAAGGACGCTGCGGTTCGCGCACTCTTGGCCAAGGACCAGTCGGCGTCGGAGCGTCCGCCCCAGCCGACTCCGGAGCACGTCTGGGACGCCTTCGCGAACCGATGGACGCTGCCGGTCGCGAAGGGGCCCGCCATCAGTCACTCGACCGTCGGTGCGTAGCCCACGTCGGCCTGGCTTTCTGCACCACCCCCAACTCTGGAGTCCTCCATGGCCACCTCTCAGCGAGCCCGATTTCTCGCACTCGTCCTCCAGCAGATGAACAGCCCCTACCGCTGGAATGGGAAGGGCGAGACGGATGTCACCACCGGCCAGCGCGTCTTCGATTGCAGCGGCCTCGTCACCTGGGCCCTGCGCGAGGTGGGCGGCCCGGACTGGCGGGCCACGCACAACACGGACCTGCTGTGGACGGACTGCGCCAAGGTGCCGGCCGCGTCCGAGCTGCTGCCTGGTGACCTGGTCCTGTACCACTCGCTGGGCAAGCCTGCCGACCCCGAGCACGTCATGGTGTACGTCGGCGCCGGCGTGGTGGTGGGCGCCTCCGGTGGCGGCCCCAGCACGCGCACGCTCGCCGACGCGGCCAAGGCCGATGCCCGCGTGAAGACGTTCGCCCACCTCGATTACCGCGCGCGCCGCATGCCCGGCTTCCGTCGGCTGCCCGTCGCCTCGTGAGTCCCCGCCCGGCGCCTCGGCGCTGGGCATCCCCCGCAGTCAGGAGTATCCGCATGATGACGAAGCTGAAGCTGCTCGCCGTCGCCACCGTGGCGATGGTGCTTTCCGGGCCCGCCGTCGCGCTGGCCCAGACGGTGGGCGCCATGTCCGCCCCCATCCTCGCCGCTCCCTCCGTGGTGCTGGCCGCCACCGCCGACACGGGCGAGCCTGCCGTGTCCGCCTCCATCCTCTCCGCCATCGGCACGGCGCTGCTCGGCGTGCTGGCCAGCCCGGACGCGCTGAGCGTCATCTTCTCCGGGGTGGTGCTTGGCGGCGCGTGGCTCGCGCGCCGCCTCTGGAAGGACAAGGCCGAGGCTCGCCTCCGCGCCTTCGCCCAGGGCGTGGAGCACGCCTACTTCGCCGTGGAGTCCTTCGCCGCGAAGACGGCCAACACGGTGGACGACAAGCTGGCGCTCGCGCTGAAGCTGCTCAACGAGCAGATGGCCCGGCACGGCTACGCGCTCACCGTCCAGGAGGCGGAGGACGCCAAGCTGCGCATCGAGGCGATGCACGGCGCGAGCAAGGCCGCGGCGAAGCAGGCCGTGCAGACGGCCGCGCAGCTCGCCGCCCAGGGCATCGCCACCGCGCTCCCGACGGTGCCGGCGCTGACGACGCTCCCTCAGACGCCCCGCGGCTAGCCGTGTCCGCGGGGCTGGACGGGGTGCTGTCTCGCGTCCCCGTCCGTACCGGCTACCTGGAGGCACAGGCCGGCGTGTCCAGCCTCTCCGGCGCCTACGCGCGCGGCGAGCTGGGCGCGCGGCTGACGCAGCACCTGGGCGTGTTTGGATTCGCCGAGGCGAACCAGCGCGAGCGGATGGCCGGCGTCGGCGCTCGTTACACGTTCGGCTGGTGAAGTGAGGCGGCCCGCTCCGGGGTGTTGGGGCGGGCCCTTCCGTGATGCCACTACAGCTTTGCGTCGCAGTAGCCCGCTCTGCACGTGCCCTTGTGGAGTGGAAACGGAGGGGCCGTGAGATGGTGTTTCGAGCATGGCGCTCCATTAGGGAGCTGCACAGCCCGCCTCTGGATTGCTCCCGTTGCGCTAGCGCAATCGACTACGCAGAGCTCCTGGTCGAGTGAGTTGGGGTCAACCCTGGGAACACCGCCTCCGCAGGCTCGCGTGGCGGCATCGCGCCACTCCTTCCGGATTGGCGGGCCTTGTGCGGGGGCGGGCGAGGCGACGGCGAGGACAAGACTGGCGAGGATAAATCGGCGCTTGTGCATGGGATTGAGGTTATCCCGCCGGCTGGCCACCGCATAGGCATCGCATCCGCGCCGCCGGCTCGCGCCAGGGGATGAGGGTGCTGCGCCCACCTGCGCATCAAGGGCGCCCTCGTGTGGTGGGAGGCCCGGGGCGGCATGGGCGACTGCGGGGCCAACTACGCGCCCACTACGAGGTGGTACTCCACGCCGCCGGGCCGAAGCGCCGTCCACTGGTGGGCAATCGCATGGGGGGCCGTCCTCGCGGGCCATGCACCGGTGCCGCCGCAGCAGCGCAGCCACCCCACCGAAAAGCCCGTCTCCCTGCTGGGCCTGTTGATGGAGCGCTCGTGCCCGGAGGGCGGCCTGGTGCTGGAACCGGCGCCACCCTCGTCGCTGCGCAGCAACTCGGACGCCGCGCCGTGGGCGTCGAACTCGAGGATCGCTACTGCGAGGCAGCGGCACGCCGACTGGAGCAGGCCTCGCGAGAGGGTGACCACGATGCAGCCTGAGTCCGTTGAGCGACTGCACGGGCCCGGCGCAACCATCGTGGCGCCGGGCCTTGCAACTCCTGGATGGTCAGCGCGGCGGCTGCTTGGTGTTCCGCGCGTGCGTGGGCGTAGCGCGTCCTTGCCTCTGGACTCCCGTCCAGCCCCGCGACTGCCGCCTGAAGCTCTGCCTCCGCCGCCCCGAGGCGCTGCGCGAGCGCCACCCTCTGGTTCCTGGTCTGAAGTTACCCCGGTTTCGTGGAGTCCCACCCGCTGTGCGAAAAGGGTCCCACGATGCCGAAGTCACGCCCCCCATACCCGCCGGAGTTCCGTGAGCGGGTCGTCGAGTTGATGAAGGCCGGCCGGT
>NZ_JABXEO010000161.1:0-7558 GCF_013372585.1 Myxococcus sp. AM010 | reverse complement strand
GTTGGGCGGTGGCGGGAGGGTTCTGCCGGGCACCGCACGCACTGAGGAGGGCCACAGCGGCCACGGCCGCTGCACGGAGCAGGTTGGGCATGGCGCGCAGTGTGTCCCATGCCGAGCGGGCAAGGTAGCGCGCAACAGGCAGGTGTGGCCTTGCTGTCATCTCCACTTCGCGGTGGAGTGCGTCACCGTGTCCGAGATTGTGCCTGCCTCCCCGCCCCCTGACTCACCCGCCATGACGCCGAAGCGACCAGCGGAGCACCTGCTCCGCGTCGTCGGCACGCCCCCCGGACGGGTGGTGGGATTCCTGACGCGCTTCGTCTGGGCCTTCGTGACGTGGCTGTCCCCAGAGTCGCGTGACGCGCTCGCTCGCTTCGTGGGCAACCTCGCGTACAGGTTGGGTATCCGTCGTCGCGTGGCGCTGGAAAACCTGGCCATGGCGATGCCGGAGAAGAGTGACGCGGAGCGGCGCGAGATTGCGCGCGGCGCCTACATCAACATGTCGCGCGTGGTGCTGGAGTCGCTGCCGTCCGGCGACCGGCTGCCGCGGGACTGGGCCGAGCAGGGCGTGGAAGGCGAAGCGGCCTGGCAGGCGCTGAAGGCGCATGTGGCCACGGGCCAGGGCGCGCTGCTGGTGACGGCGCACTTTGGCAACTGGGAGCTGCTGGGAGACATGGTCACCCGCCACGGCATCCCGATTGCCGGCCTGGTGCGTCCGCTGAAGGGCGCGCTCAACACGCGCATCGCGGAGAACCGCGTGCGCATGGGCGCCGGCCTCATCTACCCGCGGGGCGCCATCCAGGAGGTCATCAAAGCCGTGAAGCGCGGCGAGTCGCCCTTCATGTTGCTGGACCAGGCCCTGCCAGCGAAGGCGGCCGCCTTCGTGCCCTTCTTCGGCAAGCTGGCCTCCACTACGCCGGCCATGGCGGTGGCGGCGGCGCGCACGAAGGCCCCCGTGTTCGTGGTGATGAGCGTGCGCAACGGCCGGGGCGGCGCCCGCTTCCGCCTGGCGGTAGAAGGCCCCATCCTCCCGCCCGCGCCGGGTGAGTGCGCCGACCCGATGACGGAGCACACCGCGCGCGTCACGGCCGCGCTGGAGCGCTGCATCCGCAAGTACCCGGACCAGTGGATGTGGTTGCACCGCCGCTGGAAGGTGCAGCCTCCACCGGAGGCCGCCCTGCCTGCGGGGACTACGCCACCACCACCCGCTTCAGATGCGCCCCCAGCTGGGTGACGACCTCGTAGTGAATCGTCTGGGCCCAGCCGGCCAGTGACTCGGCGGGCACGGACTCCTCGCCGTCGCGGCCCAGCAGCGTGGCCGTCACCGCGCGCTCGTCGGACGTGGCGCGCGTCACGTCCACGATGAGGTGATTCATCATCACCCGTCCCAGCACCGGACACCGGCGGCCCTTCACCAGCACGTGAGCCTTGCCCGACGCCAGGCGCGGGTAGCCGTCGTAGTACCCCACCGGCAGCACCGCGATGCGCGTGGGCTCCGGGCACCGGTACGTGCAGCCGTAGCCCACGTAGCTGCCCGCGGGCAGCCACTTCACCACCTGGCTGCGGCACCGCCACGCCAGCACCGGCTTGAGCACCGGCACCTCGCCCAGCACCAGCCGCGCTGACAGCCGCGTCTCCGGCGACGGCCATAGGCCGTAGAGCGAAATCCCCACGCGCAGCGCCTCATAGCGGGCGCGAGGCAGCACCAGCGTCGCGGCGCTCGCGGCGATGTGCCGTTGTAGCGGCCGGGCCGGCGCCAGCTGCTCGGAGAGGAACGCCAGCCCCCTCTCGAAGGCCTCCACCTGCGCCAGCGCGTAGCCCTGCTCCGTCACGTCCTCCGTGTTGGCGAAGTGGCTGAGCGCGCCCACCACCTCCAGCACGTCACGGGACTCCGTGAGGAAGCGAGCCTCCGTGGGCAAGCCGTCCAGCGTGAAGCCCTCGCGCCCCAGGCCGGTGTCGATGTGGACGTGGACCCGCAGGGGGCGCTCCAGCTTCGCCGCGCGCAGCACCGCCGCCGCGTCCGCCCAGCCACGGTCCGCCACCACCGCGTCCACTCCCGCGCGCGCCAGCACCACCGCCTCGTCCGGCGCCACCGCGCCCAGGACGAGCACCTGCCGCGGCGCCAGCCCCCGCGCCCGCTCGTACTCCCTCACCTTCAGCGCGTCCTGCGGGGCGATGACATAGAGGACGTCCACCTCGCCGTGGACCAGGGGCAACACCTGCGCGAGCCCGTGCCCATACGCGTTGCCCTTGAGCACCACCCCCAGCGCGCGCGGCGCCGCCCCCTGCCCCTCCAGGGCCCGGAACACGGCGACGTTGTGCCGCAGGGCGGACGCACTCACTTCCAGCCACGAGGAATGGACCGCGTCCCCTGGGCCACTGCCGATTGACTCCACATTCACCTCCACCACGCGCCCAGCCATACCAGCAATGCGCGGGCCATGCGCCAGGCGTGGCCGGGACACCACACCTGCCCAGGCCCCCACATATTCCCGCCGCGCGAGCGTCCTGGAGGCCTGACGCCCCACAGAGGGTTTCCGGATGGATGCAAAGCGCATTAAAGGGAGGGCGGATGCGAACGCTCTTCATTGGAGACGTGCACGGGTGCGCGGAGGAACTGGACGCGCTGCTGGCGCAGTGCGCCTGGCAGCCAGGCGACCGCGTGGTGCTGGTGGGGGACCTGGTGGCGAAGGGCCCGGACTCCGCCGGAGTGGTGCGCCGTGCGCGGGAGCAGGGCTTCCTGGCGGTGCGGGGCAACCATGACGCCCACGTGCTGCGCTGGCACGCGGGCCGGGGGCCGCGCGGCAAGAAGCTGAAGCCCGAGCATCAGCAGGTGCTGGACACCCTGACGCCCGAGGACTGGGCGTGGCTGGAGGCCCAGCCGCTGTACCGCCTCTTCCCCGAGCTGAACGTGGTCGCCGTGCATGGCGGGCTGGTGCCCGGCGTGCCGCTGGAGGCGCAGAAGGAAGACGAGCTGCTCAACCTGCGCAGCATCCTGCCGGATGGGACGCCGTCGAAGCGCGTGGACGCGGGCGCGCCGTGGGCCAGCCTGTGGCAGGGGCCGGAGCTGGTCATCTTCGGCCACGACGCCATGCGGGGCGTCCAGCGGCACCCGTATGCGGTGGGGCTGGACTCCGGCTGCGTGTACGGAGGCAAGCTCTCCGCCTATGTGCTGCCGGAGGGCCGCCTCGTGTCCGTCCTGGCCAGGCGCGCCTACGTGGACGTGGACGCCTCCTAGAGAAGGAAGCGCCCACGCGCCTCATCACGCCGCCGGGGGACGCACCACCAGCACGGGCCTGTCCGTGCGCAGCAGCAGGGACTGCGTCACCGAGCCCAGCACGGCGCGCTTCCAACCCGACCGCCCATGCGTGCCCATGACGATGGCGCTCGCGCCCAGCCGCTCGGCCGCCTGCGCCAGCGTGGCCACCACGTCCTTGCCGCCAGGGATGACCTCCAGCCGCACGTTCCTGTCCCGCGCGCCCTTGGGGACGAGCGCGGAGAGCTGCTCGCGCAGCTGGGCCTCCTCTTCGAGAGACGGCTTCGACTCGGTGGCGTGCACCAGGTGCACGGTGCCGCCCGGCGGCGTCAGCGCGCAGGCATGCGCCACCGCGCGGTTGCCCGTCTCCGAGAAGTCCGTGGCCACCATCACCTCGCGGTACTCCGGCAGCGGCGTGTCCGTGCCCACCGTCATCGCCTGCGCGGGCACGCACACCACGGACATCCGCGCCAGCCGCAGCGCGTGGCGCGACACGCTCCACAGCCGCCCCAGCGCGCGCCGGTGGTGCGTGCCCACCACCAGCAGGTCCGCGTGCTCCTGCTCAGCCAGGTCCACCAGGTGGTCGGCGATGCGTCCCACGCCCACCTCCACGCGAGCGCGCACGGGCGCTCCGTCCTGGGCCAGCGGGGCCAGGAGCTCCGCGCTCTCCTTCTCAAGCGCCCGCTGCAGCTCGGGCGGGGCCTCACCGTAGGCCATGGCCTGCCGCAGCCCCAGGCGGCGGGCCTCCTCCTCCGGCCAGTAGACGCGCCCGCCCACCACGTCCACCTGGCCGCCCTTGCGCAGCGTCAGCACCCAGTCACGCGCGGCCTCGAAGGGCAGGGAGCGGTCCACGCCCAGGAGCACCTTCAGGGGCCGCTCTCCCCGGGTCCACGCCTCCAGCGGCGCCGGGTCCCGCATGGCGAGCAGCGGCACCGTCAGCGACTGCGCCAGGCGGTCCACCGTGCCGCCCTCGCCCCCGAAGGGTGATTCGTCCACGCCCCGTGACGCCACCACCAGCGAGGCGCGCTGCTCCTGACAGAACGCCTCCAGCATCACCGCCGGCTCGCCGGTGAGGAGCACGGGCTCCACCTTCGCCCCCAGCTTCTCCAGGCGCTTCGTCTCATCGCTCAGCACCGCCTCGGCGGAGCCCAGCAGGGCCTTGCCGAAGGCGCGCACGGAGTCGGGGTTGAGGACATGGACCAGCCACAGGGACGTGCCGGCCTTGCGGGCCAGCTCCGCGGCCAGCGTGGAGGCCCGCCGGGAGGCGTCTGAGAAGTTGGTGGCGCAGACAATGGACATGGCAGCTCCAGGTTCGAGTGAGGCGTGGAGTGGAGTGGAAATCAACGCGCGCGGAGCACCTGCTCGGCGCGCACCTCGTTCACCAGGGGCTCGCCACGCTCGAAGGCCTGGATGCTCGCCAGCGTCGTCTCGGCGATGTTGGCGAGCGCCTCGTGGGTGAGGAAGGCCTGATGCGACGTGACGAGCACGTTCGGGAAGGTCAGGAGCCGCGCCAGCACGTCGTCCTGGAGCACCTGCCCGGAGAGGTCCTGGAAGAAGACGCCCTCCTCTTCTTCATACACATCCAGTCCGGCCCCGCCGATGTGACCGGACTTGAGCGCGGCGACCAGCGCCTTGCTGTCGATGAGCGCCCCGCGGCCCGTGTTGATGAGCAGCACGCCCCGCTTCATCCGCGCCAGCGCCGCCGCGTCCACCAGGTGCCGCGTGCCCGGCGTCAGCGGGACATGCAGCGAGAGGATGTCCGATTCGGTGAAGAGCGTGTCGAGCGGTGCGTAGCGCACGCCCAGCTCGCGCTCGAAGGCCGCGTCCGGCGCCACGTCGTAGCAGAGCACGTCGCAACCAAAGCCCTTGAAGATGCGCGCCGCCACGCGCCCGATGCGGCCCGTGCCCACCACGCCCACCGTCTTGCCAGCGAGGTCGAAGCCCACCAGCCCGTCGAGCGAGAAGTTCCAATCACGCACGCGCGAGAAGGCGCGCGGGATGTGGCGGTTGAGGGACATCACCAGGGCCACCGCGTGCTCGGCCACCGCGTGGGGGGAGTACTCCGGCACGCGCGTGACGCGCAGGTCCAGCCGCCGCGCCGCTTCGAGGTCCACGTGGTTGTAGCCCGCGGAGCGCGCCGCCACGAGCCGCACCCCACCCGCGTGCAACACCGCCAGCGTGGCCGCGTCCACCTTGTCGTTGACGAAGGAGCACACGGCGGGAAAGCCCTCCGCCAGGGGCGCCGTCTGGAGCGTCAGCCGCGGCTCGAAGTAGGTGAGCGCATGTCCGAAACGCGCGTTGGCGGCCTCCAGCGCGTCCCGGTCGTATCGGTGTGTATCAAAGACAGCCACGCGCATGCCTGCTCTCCTGCTCGGCGAGTCCGTTCTCGCCGCGTACGGCCAGCGTCAATGCAAGGCCTGCTCCAGGCGGCACCCTATGCTGTCGGCCTTCGACAGCCGCGCAAAATATGCGCAGCCGGGGGCCGAGCGGCAAAAGCTGCGCGCGAGGCGAACGCCTGCCCGCCGGGCAGCGGACGTGCGGGAGCGCGCGGCGAGGCCAGGGCCTAGCTTGAGTTCGAGGCGCCAGTGCCCCTTCGAGCGGAGCCCCCGACATGAACCGGCTGGAAGACGCCGCGCTGCTGACGGACCTCTACCAACTGACGATGACGGAGGCCTACCTCGAAGAGGGAATGTGGGACGAGGCCGTGTTCAGCCTCTTCGCGCGCATGCTCCCGCACCGGCGCAACTACCTGCTGGCGGCGGGGCTCGACGATGCGCTGAGGTACCTGGAGCAGCTGCGCTTCGGCGCGGAGGCGCTGGACTGGCTGGCGTCTCAAGGCCGCTTCTCGGACCGGCTGCTCGGGTGGCTCGAGCGCTTCCGCTTCAGCGGTGACGTGGACGCCGTCCCGGAGGGCACGCCGGTGTTCGCCGAGGAGCCCCTGCTGGAGGTCCGCGCGCCCCTGCCGGAGGCGCAGCTGGTGGAGACGTACCTCCTCAACCAGGTGCACTTCCAGACGACCGTGGCCTCGAAGGCCGCGCGTGTGGTGACGGCCGCCGCGGGACGCCACGTCATGGAGTTTGGCCTGCGGCGCTACCACGGCACGGACGCCGGGCTGAAGGTGGCGCGCGCGGCGTATCTGGCGGGCGTGGACTCCACCTCCAATGTGCTGGCGGGGAAGGCGTATGGGATTCCGCTCGCGGGCACCATGGCGCACAGCTACGTGCAGGCGCACGACGACGAACTGGAGGCGTTCCGCGCCTTCGTGCGCGTCCATCCGGACGCCACGCTGCTGGTGGACACCTATGACACGCTGCGCGGCGTGCAGCACGTCATCCGGCTGGCGCGCGAGCTGGGCGAGGACTTCCAGGTGCGCTCCATCCGGTTGGACTCGGGCGATCTGCTCGCGCTGTCGAAGGCGTCGCGGGAGCTGCTCGACGAGGCCGGGCTGGAGCAGGTGCGCGTGTACGCGAGCGGCGGGCTGGACGAAGACGCGGTGGCGAGGCTGGTGGCGAGCGGGGCGCCCATCGACAGCTTCGGCGTGGGCACGGCGATGGGCGTTTCGTCGGACGCACCCGCGCTGGACATGGCCTACAAGCTGGTGGCGTACGCGGGGCGGCCCCGGGTGAAGCTGTCGTCGGGGAAGCTGCTGCTCCCGGGCGCGAAGCAAATCTACCGGCGGGAGGTGGACGGCGTGGCGAGCGGCGACGTGCTCACGTGCAGGCAGGACGTCGCGCCTGGAAGGCCCTTGCTCCAACCGGCGATGCGCGGAGGACAACGGCTGCCCGAGGCCTCACCCACGCTGGAGGACAGCCGCGACTACGCGCGACGCGAGGTCTCACGGCTGCCGCCCGGGATTCGCGCCCTGTCGCCCACGCGCCAGCCATACCCGGTGGAGCTGGGTCAGGCGCTGCGGCGGGCTCGCGAGCACGAAGTGGAGCTGTGGTCCGCGGCGACGTGAGAGGCTCGGCGTCATCCCAGAGCTGCTCGATGAGTCCTCCGAGCTGGAGCGGCTGACGCTGAAGCACGCACTCCCGCGTTCGAGGCACCTGGGCCTCGACAAGCGGGCTTCTGGGCTTGAAGTGCCAGCCCACCCGGAAGGCAAGCAACGAGGTCCCAATGACCCCGGTGCGCCTCTCTGGTACTCCTGAGGTGGCTTCCTCCGAGCCCCAACCTTCTGCCATGGTGGAGGGCCGATTTTTCGTTGGAGCGCACCATGAGTCGCCGTCTCGGCCCCGCCGTCGTCCTTGGCTCGGCGCTGCTTCTGGGCAGCGCCTGCAAGAAGTCAGAGGACCCCGCCCCCGAGGC
>NZ_JABXEO010000160.1:0-7601 GCF_013372585.1 Myxococcus sp. AM010 | reverse complement strand
CCCCCGCGAGCGCGAGCGCCGCCCCCGCCCCGAGCCAGGCCACCAGGTCGGGCGTCACCCCCGTCTCTCTAGGAATGGCGACCCAGGCCGCGAGCATGCACCCGAGCAGCAGCAACGGCGGCAGCAGCCTGCGGCGCTCCACCCGCACGTTGCGGTACAGCGCGCCCATGGTGGAGAGCGTCAGCGTGGCCGAGATGGGCGTCTGCCCCAGCCGGCTGCCGGGGCGGACCAGCAGGAACGCTGCCCCCAGCACACCGGCCAGCGCGACCAGCGTCACCGGCAGCGCGCGCACCAGGTAGTCGGGAAAGCTCATCACCCCGGTGCCGAGCAGCAGGATGGCCGGAAAATCTCCAATGGGGGTGGCGGCGCCGCCGAGGTTGCAGGACACCAGGACCAGCGCCAGCGTCCACGACACATACCGCTGTCGCACGCCCAGCAGCTTGAAGAGGATGAGCAGCACCGGCAGCACGAGCAACAGCGCGGTGAGGTTGTTCACCAGCCCGCTGACCACGTACATGCCCACCGCGAAGAGCAGCAGGATTCGGCGGGGACCGGCGCGGCTCAACCGGGTGGCGTGCAGCGCCAGCACACCGAAGAGCCGCGACTCGACGAACAGCTGCGAGAGCAGCCCCAGCGTGACGAGGATCACGATGACGTCCCACGGCACCTGCGCCAGCAGCTCGGGCGCGGTGCCGGTTCCCAGCAGCGAAGACGCCAGGGCCGCCAGGCCGGCGCCCATGCTCACGACCACCAGCCGGCGCGAGGGGAGCGCCGCCTGCAACAGCAGCGCGGTGATGAGGATGCCGGCGAGGATGGCCTGGGTCATTCAGACCAGCTCCGTGAACGTGGCGGCATCGACCTCCACCAACCAGCGCGGATACACGAACATCGGGGCTCGGAGCACGTCCCAGGCAACCAGCGAGCGGAACTGGGTGCGCACGTCGTCGCCGGTGACGCGGAGCCACGCCGGCATCACGTGCGTCCCGGCGCCATGGACGCCGTAGGCGAAGGTGAGCAGCGTGCTTCGGGGCCCAGCCCACGACTGGAAGCGCTCGAACTCCACCAGCTCCACCCGCCCCGCGTAGTTGGACAGCACGCGCTCCCAGTCCACCTCGAACGGCGAGCTCCGCAACAGCGCGAGGCGGATGCCTTCCAGCTTCGGAATCAGCGCGTCGAGGAACTCCGTCTCCAGACCGACCACCACGAGCTGCCGGGTGCCGGCGAGCGCGCCGAGCGCGGCGCCGGGGTCCGTGTGGGGCTCGCGTGAGCCGGCGAGCCACTTCTCGGCGACCGCGTCCAGCACCGGGAACGAGCGGCCCAGCGCGTCGCGCAGGCCGCTCACGCCCGCGTCGCCCGCGAACCGCGCCACGTCCTTCACGTAGAGCCACGCCGCGCAACACATCCCCAGCTCGCCCGCGGCGACCGAGAACGCCTGCGCCATGCCCTGGGGCAGCTCGACGCTCACTCTTCCGGGCTCTCTGGAAGCCGCGCCAGCAGGTCCGCCAGCAGCGTCACCATGGCCACGTTCGCCAGCGCATGCTGCGGAGGCCCGTCGGTGAGGCAGTCCACCATGGCCTCGAAGTCCCGGGTGCCCTTGCGCGCCAGGAGCTCCAGGGGCGCGCTGGGGAGCGGCAGCGGATAGCTGGGCGCGTCGTCGGGCCGCGCGAGGTGTGGCGGCAGCCGCATGGGGACCTCCTGGGACGCGCCGAGGTCCAGGGCCTCGCGGTCACCGCGTGCCACCCGCTCGAGCACCAGCCCGAGCAGCGAGAGCAGCACGTAGTTGGCGCCGCGGTGGTGCGCCGGCCCCTCGCCGAGCACGCACCGGACGACGAAGGCGCGCTCTTGCGGGGCCGGCAGGTACGGCGCCAGCAGTGCTTCGATGCGCGCGGTGTCGACGAACCTCGAGATGGCCGATGAGGGGAGGTGTCTATCGTGCGGAGGGCGCGGCGGCATGACGCCTCACCTTACCCGCGCCCGGCATGTCGCTGCACGCTTTCGTTGGGATTCCAACGAACCTGGCGAAGAAGCCCTGCTCCACGGGCGGGGACGCCCCCTCGCTTGTCGTCCGGCGCGTCCGCGTCCGGCGCGGTCGACTGCAGCACCACCAGGGAACGCGCGGGAGCGCCACGGAATCGGGGCAAGCCTACACCGAGGGCGCGGGGAACAGGGGCGGGTTGAGCCGCGTGAAGTCACCCAGATTGTAGTACGGGGCGTAAGGGTAGGGCGGTGTCTTGAAGCTCGCCGCGTCGAGCTTCGCGAGCTGCTCCGGTGTGAGCGCCCATCCGATGGCACCGAGGTTGTCGCGAAGCTGCGCTTCGGTCCGCGCGCCGATGATGACGCTGGCGACGGTCGGACGCGTCGTCAGCCAGTTCAAGGCGATTTGTGGGATTGATTTTCCGGTCTCCTTGGCGACGTCGTCGAGGGCATCCACCACGCGAAACAGATGCTCGTCGTCGACGGCGGGACCAAAGTCGGCGGTCTGGTGCAGGCGGCTCACCGCTGGCAGCGGCGCACCGCGCCGGACCTTGCCGGTGAGACGGCCCCAGCCGAGCGGGCTCCAGACCATCGCGCTGACACCCTGGTCCAAGGCAAGCGGCATGAGCTCCCACTCGTAGTCGCGCCCCACGAGCGAGTAGTAGGCCTGGTGTGCGACGTAGCGGGGGTAGCCGTACTGCCTGGCGACGGCGAGCGACTTCATCAGGTGCCAGCCCGAGAAGTTCGAAACACCGACGTATCGAACCTTCCCCTGGCGCACGAGATCGTCCAATGTCGACAGCACTTCCTCAATGGGTGTCGCGGCGTCGAAGGCGTGCAGTTGAAAGAGGTCGATGTAGTCGGTGCCGAGCCGGCGCAAAGACGCTTCACACGCTCGAATGAGATGGGACCGCGACGAGCCGGCGTCATTGGGGCCGTCGCCCATGGGCAGCGAGACCTTCGTCGAGATGAGGGCCTGCTGTCGTCGGCCCTGCAGCGCCGCGCCGAGGACCTCCTCTGACGCTCCGTTCGAGTAGACGTCGGCCGTGTCGAACATCGTCACGCCCGCTTCGATGCAGATGTCCACCATCCGCCGGGCCTCGTTCACGCCGGTATCTCCCCAGGCGCCAAAGAGAGGCCCTTGGCCTCCGAAGGTGCCGGCGCCGAAGCTGAGGACGGGCACCTGGAGTCCAGAGGCTCCGAGTCGTCGATAGTCCATGGTCATGCTCCTGGTTCGCGATCCTGGTGTGGGTTCACGCGATGGTGGGGACGACGCCACCATCGGCCCGTAGCGCGGCGCCATTGGTGGCTGAAGACAAGGGGCTCGCGACAAAGGCGACGAGCGCGGCGATCTCCTCGGCCTCGATGACGCGCTGGAGCAGGGAGGTCGGCCGCTCCTTGCGGAAGAACTCCGCCTCGATTTCGGCCATGGGCGCGTTCGGGTTCGACGCAACGCTCTTGAAGAAGTCTCCGATGCCCTCGGAGCGGGTCGTCCCCGGCAGCACGGAGTTGACCGTGACGCGGGTGCCCTTCGTCGTCGCCGCCAGGCCTCGTGAAATCGAGAGTTGGGCCGACTTCGTCATCCCGTAGTGAATCATGTCCGGTGGGATGACGAGCGCGGAGTCACTGGCGATGAAGATGATGCGGCCCCAGTTGCGCTTCAGCATTCCCGGCAGGTACTGACGTGCCAGACGGGCGCCGCTCAGGACGTTCACCTCGAAGTACTTGCGCCAGTCCTCGTCGCTGATCTCGCCGAACGCCTTGGACTCGTAGATGCCGAGGTTGTTCACCAGGATGTCCACGTCGGAAAGCTCACGAGCGAGGAGCGCGGCGCCCTCTGCGTCGGCCGGGTTCGCCAGCACCGTCCGCACGCGTCCGGACGTGCCTGGGTGGGCCTGCTCGATGTGGGCGACCGCCGCATCCAGCTTCTCCCGCGAGCGCCCGGGAATCACGACGTGTGCTCCTTCAGCGGCCAGCCGTGCCCCGATGGCCAGCCCGATACCCGCGGTGCCTCCCGTGACGAGCGCCGTCTTCCCGGTGAGTTGCAAGTCCATGTCTTCTCCAGAGGTCTGCCGTTGTCAGGTGAGTGAACGCATGCGTCATGTAGCGGCGGCGCCCTTGAGAGGAAACGTCCATAATGTCAAAGTACCTGTGAATCAGATTCACAGGAGGTCCGGTGGACAACCGCGCGGGGGAGATGAGCGTCTTCCTGGCCACGGCCGACAGTGGGAGCTTCTCCGCGGCGGGCCGCAAGCTGGGGCTGTCTCCCTCGGCCGTCAGCAAGCTCATCGCCCGAATCGAGGACCGCCTGGGCACCTCGCTCATCGTGCGCTCGACGCGCGCGCTGCAACTGACGCCGGAGGGGGCGCTCTACCTGGAGCGGGCGCGGCGCATCCTCGCGGAGATTGATGACGCGGAGAGCCTCGTGACGACAGGCAACGTGGTGCCGCGCGGGCTGTTGCGGGTGAACACCTCCGTGGCGTTTGGAGAGGTCCACGTGCTGCCGCTCGTGCCCCGGTTCCTCGCCCTGTACCCGCAGGTTGAGCTCGACGTCACGTTGACGGACACGGTGATTGACCTGATGGACCAGCGGACGGACGTCGCCATCCGGACGGGGCCGCTGCGGGACTCCAGCCTCAAGGCGCGGAAGCTGCTCGAAAGCCGCCGTGTCATCGTGGCGTCGCCCGCGTACCTCAAGGCGCATGGCACACCGAGGCGGCCGGAGGACCTCGCCCGACACAACTGCCTGAGGTTCAACTTCCGGCGCCCCGCCGACGAATGGCCCTTCCGGGACCCTGCGAGCGGCGAGGCGTTCTCGGTGCCGGTGTCAGGCAATGTCCACGGCAACAGCGGGGTCGTGCTGCGCCAGCTCGTGCTGGAGGGCGTGGGCCTGGCGCGGCTCGGCGGCTATCATGTCCAGCCCGACCTCGCATCGGGCCGGCTCGTCGCGGTGCTGGAGAGGTACAGCGCGGGGGACATCGAGCTCATCCACGCCGTGCACATCGGTCACGAGCACCTCGCGACCCGCATCCGGACGTTCATCGACTTCCTCGCGGATGCGTTGAAGGCTCGCTCCGTGCGATAGCGAGGCCGCGTCAGCAGGTCTGGCGCGGCCCCTTGGTAGAGGACGTGAGGCCACCCGGCCAGGCTGAACCGGGTGGAACGCTACCGGGACGCCCGTGCCCGACCGCGGCTCACGGGACGGTGACCGTCACGGCGTTGCTGCGACGGCTGTTGCCCGCGCGGTCATACGCAATGGCGACAATCACGTGCGTACCGGACTTGCCCGTGGTGTCCCACGCGCGGGTGAATGGCGCGGTGGTCGAGTAGGGATACTGAAGCACACCGTCGATCTCGAAGACGACGTAGTGGAGCAGCTGGCTGTCGCTCGCATTGGCGGCCAACGTGACGACGCCACTGACGACCGCGCCGTTGAGGGGAGCGAGCAGGACGGACGTGGGCGCCGCGTTGTCGACGATCAGCGAACGGGTGTGCGTCGCGACATTGCCTGCGTTGTCGGTCGCGCGCAGGATCAAACTGTAGGAGCGATTGGCCAGCACCCGCGTGTCCCACGAGAAGTTGTAGCCGAGGCCCGAGTGGCCCGTCAGCGAGCCCTTGAGGTAGCCCTCCTGGAAGAACTCCGCCAGGGCCACGCCGGAGAGGCCCTGGTCCGTCACGGACCAGCCCACGGTGATGTTGCCGCGTACATAGCTCAGGCTGTGCTGGTTGTACTGGGGCGGGCCGGAGATGATGACGGGAGGGGAGTTGTCCACCATGACGCTCACCGGGTCGGAGACGCCCATGTTGTCGTCCGCGTCGAAGGCCTGGGCTGTCAGCACCCGGGTTCCCGGAGGGGACGTCGCGGTGTTCCAGTCCACGATGAAGGGGGGCTGGGTGTCGGAGGCTATGAGGGTGGACCCGGAGAAGAAGTCCACGCGCGTGACGCCAAGGTCATCGTAGGCGCTCGCCGTCAGGGTGACCGTGCCGCGCAGGGCGCTGCCCGGGGCCGGTGAGAGGAGCGTCACGGTGGGGGCCGCGCTGTCGGTGCACAGCAGGGATCCGAAGTCCTTCGCGAGGCGTCGCGCCTCGATGGAGTTCGAGCGCCCTGAGTCGAGGCGCGGGTCCGTCGTGCCCACCTGGACCCGCCCCGGGGCGGCGGTGAAGCGGTCGGTGACAGCCTGGAGCGTGGTGTTGAACGCCTTCGTTCCAGGCGCCTGCGTGGCGAGGTCATGCCACTGACGGGCCCAGTGGAGCGCGTCCGAGGGCTTGGGAGCCGGCAGGTCATACACGAGGGTGACGCTGAGGTTCAGCGGCGTGCCGTCCGCGTCGATTGCTTCGAAGACCAGGTGGCCTTCGCCGGCGCTGCGCCGGTCCGCATTGCGCGAGCCCGCGTGGTTGAGGATGGCCTTCAAGCGCAGTGGCGCCTTCGTCAGGTCCAAGGTGCCGTCCGCGAGCTTCGGCCACGCTTCGAGGAGTTGGGCAACGCGCGCGCGGGTGCCCGCGTCCTGCTCCGCACCGCGCTGGAGCGAGTCGTGAATGAACTCGGAGGGGGCGACTTCGCCGCTCAGCTCCGCCATGCGCCGACCAAAGCTCCACGCGCCGTCCGCGACGCCGCGCCCCTGGGGCAGCGCGCCGGACCAGGCCGTGCGCGCCGGGTCATTCACCACTGCCGCGTCCTGGATGAGCAGCTCCCGCTCCGGCTTGATGGAGGAGAGGCAATCCAGAGGCGCGCTTGTCTGCTGAAGCTCGGTCTGGGGGCTCTCCGAAGCGTCCGGGACATCACCACAACCGATGGAGGCCAGGGCCGCCGCGCCGACCAGTGCGGAAAGGCCGCGGACCGCTTTTGAAACGATGCGCATGTGAATTCTCCCTTGAGGAGGCTGGGCTCGCATGGAATTGGGAGCGTCAGCGGGAAAAGCTATATCAAGCAGACGTTCAGAGCGCGCCTGGGTTGGGATGCAATTCTTCTACGTGATTCCCATGTGCGGACGGGGGCTTGCGCTCTCTGAAAGGACGGGTGGCGTCGGCGGGACGCTCCGGGGACGTGGTAGAGAAAGGGCATGGAAGCTATGGTCGCGTTGTGCCCCCTTCATCCCGAGCGCCCCGCGGAGGGAACGTGCAGCCGCTGTGGCACCTTCTTGTGCGAAGGCTGCCGCAGGTGGCAGGTGGGGCGCATGCTCTGCCTTCACTGCCACACCGTCGCGCTGGGGGAGAAGCCGTCCCAACGCGCGACGCTGGCGCTCATCTTCGCCACGGTGGGGTTCATCGGGTTCGTGCCGGGGCTCGTGGGCCTCGTGTTGGGCTACCAGGAACTGGCGGCCATCCGGCGCGGCACCGCCCCGGGCTCAGGGGAGGGCTGGGCCGTGCTCGCGCGCAACGTGGGCTGGTTCCATGTGGCCATGCTGGTCATCATCGGCCTCGGGGTGGCTTCGCGAAGCTGAGCGGACCGGCTGGCGTCGTCACGGCGCCCCCGAAAGCGCCCGAGGCTTTGCAAGGTCGTCCACAGGACAGCTAGCTTCGCCCTCCTGACCCTGTTTGGGGTCGAAGTCGGAGGAGGGGGTTCACATGGGTTCGAAGAAGCTGGCGCTGGAGGCGGGGGGGCCGCCTCGCTTGGAGTTGTCGTGGGG
>NZ_JABXEO010000015.1:0-122927 GCF_013372585.1 Myxococcus sp. AM010 | reverse complement strand
TATAAGAGACAGCCCCCCAGCCCCGCCTGTCAGATTTCTTCCAGGGGATGGGCCTCCTCGGCCGGGCCGTCTCCCTCATCCTGCGCGACCGCCGGCTGTTCCTCCTGTCCGCCCTCTGTGCCGCCGTCACCGCCGCCGCCCTGGTGGGGCTCGTCTGGCTGTTGTGGCGCTACGCCCCCGGCGCCCTGGATTCCGTCTGGACCCGCCCGGAGAGCTGGTACGGCCGGGCCGCGTGGACCACGGTCCTGGTGTTGTCCGGCCTGGTGCTCTGGGTCGTGGGCGCCAACGTGCTGCCGCCGCTGCTGCTGGCCCCGCTCCAGGACCCCCTGTCCGAGCTGACCGAAGAGGCCTGGGGTGGCGGCTCGGGCGCGTCCTTCACCGTGGCGGGCTTCATCCGGGGGCTCGTCACCGGCATCGCCCATACGCTCGCCCGGCTGTTCTTCCTCCTCGCGGGCCTGGCCGTGCTCCTGCCCCTCCACTTGATACCGGGGGTGGGCAGCGTGCTGTGGACGGTCCTCGCCAGCCTGTACACCATGACGTGGATGGCCGGTGAGTACCTGGCCGCCCCCATGACGCGTCACCTGTATCCCTTCGCCGAGGTGCGCCGGATGCTGCGCGAGCGCCGGGCGCTGTGCCTGGGCCTGGGCGCGGGCATCTACGTGCTGCTCTGGATCCCCATCCTCAACGCCTTCTTCCTGCCCGTGGCCATCGTCGCCGGCACCCTGCTCTATGGCGGGCTGCGCGAGGCCCGGCTGCTGGCGCCCCCTCCTGGAGAGTCCACTACCGCTGCGTTGAAATAAACGGCCGAGCCGGGTGTCCAAACGGGGGTACCGGGAACGCAATGCCCACCAGGGACGTTCTGCTTCACCAGCAGAGAGGCGATGCCTTGAAGCACCTGGAGCCCGTGATTAGGCTTGCCCGGCCGCTTACAGTGTTCGTCTACTCGGTATAACCGGTCGAAATCTCAAGGCTTCTCGCCACACCCGGGGTGCCGGACAGCGCCCCAGCTTGGATGAACCAAATGCCGCGTTTCCTCCGCCGCATCACAGCCGTTGCCGTGCTCCTCGGCGCCTGGGCCCTGGTGGGCAGTGACCGGGCCCCCTTGCCGCTGACCATGGGTGCAGCCGAGGCCGGGCCAGGCTCGTGGAACGGCAGTCTTCCCGCCGCCAAAGGCGAGAAGGCCCCGCACGACCTCAACAGCCTGCGCGTCCTGACGAAGGTCATCCTGTACGTGAAGGAGAACTACGTCGACCCGAAGCGGGTGAGGCCGAAGGAGATGATGATCGCCTCGCTGGAGTACGTCGAGAAGAGCGTCCCCGACGTGCTCGTGGATGGCAACGCGGAGACGGGCAAGCTCAACGTCAACGTGAACGGCAAGCAGCGCGAGTTCGACATCGCCCACGTGGACTCGCTGTGGAAGATGTCCTTCGCGCTCAAGGACGTCTTCGACTTCCTGTCGAAGAACATGCGGCCCATCGAGGACACGCGCGACGTGGAGTACGCGGCCGTCAACGGCATGCTGTCCACGTTGGATCCGCACTCGGTGCTGCTGCGCCCGGAGCTGTACCGGGAGATGAAGCTGTCCACCAAGGGTGAGTTCGGCGGCCTGGGCTTCGTCATCCAGATGCGCGAGGGCAACCTCACCGTGGTCAAGGTGATCCCGAAGACGCCCGCGCACCGCGCCGGCATCCAGAAGGATGACCGCATCAAGAAGATTGGCGAGGAGTCCACCGTCAACATGGACCTCAACGAGGCCGTGTCGAAGCTGCGCGGCCCGGTGGACAGCCGCATCACGATTACCGTGGAGCGCGACGGCTGGGACAAGGCCCGCATCATGACGCTCTCGCGCGCCATGATTTCCATCGAGAGCGTGCAGCACAAGATGCTCTCCAACAACGTGGGCTACATCCGCCTGAAGAACTTCCAGGGCAACACCACCCGCGACCTCGAGGCGGCGCTGACGCAGCTGCGCAAGCAGGCGGACGCGAAGGGCGGCTTCAAGGGCCTGGTGCTCGACATGCGCGGCAACCCGGGCGGCCTCCTGGAGCAGGCCATCCAGGTGTCCGACACGTTCCTGTCCAGCGGCACCATCGTCGCGACGGTGGGCCTGTCCGACAAGCTGCGCGAGGAGAAGCGCGCGCGCGCCATGGACGGCGAGGACAGCTACCCCATCGCCGTGCTGGTCAACGCCGGCAGCGCCTCCGCGTCCGAAATCGTCGCCGGCGCGCTGAAGAACCTGGACCGCGCGACCATCATCGGCCGTCAGACGTTCGGCAAGGGCAGCGTGCAGGTGCTGTACGACTTCCCGGATGACAGCGCGCTGAAGCTGACCATCGCCAAGTACCTCACGCCTGGCGACGTCTCCATCCAGGAGGTCGGCATCGTCCCGGACATCCAGCTGGTCCCCACCCGCGCCACCGACGAGCGCGTGGACGTGTTCGCGCCGCGCCGCTCCATGGGCGAGGCCGACCTGGACCAGCACTTCGGCAACCCGGACTCCAGCACCGTCGCCAAGAAGCGCGAGGATGTGCTCAACCGCGAGAAGCCGCTGGAGAGCCTCAAGTACCTGAAGGTGGACGAGAAGCAGGCCCAGGCCGCCGCCAAGAAGGACGAGGGCAAGGGCGCGCCGAAGACGGCCGCCACCGACAAGAAGCACGGGGAGAAGGACCCGCTGCTGGACGTGGACGTGGCCGGCATGGGCGAGGACCTGGACGACCAGCTCGACGCGGAGGCCCAGGAGGAGATCAAGGAGGACTTCGAGGTCAAGTTCGCCCGTGACTTCGTGCTGCGCGCTCCGGCCACCACGCGCAAGGAGCAGCTCAAGCAGGGCAAGGCGTTCATCAACCAGAAGCGCGCCGAGGAAGAGTCCCGCATCAACGCCGCCATCGCCGCGCTGGGCGTGGACTGGAGCGCGGGCCCCACGCCGAAGAACGTGCAGATGGCCGTGTCGCTGACGCCGGGCCCGGACGCGAAGATTGCCGCGGGCGAGGTGATGGAGATGGCGCTGACCGCGGAGAACCGCGGCACCGAGCCGCTCAAGCGCGTGCGCGCCTGGACGGAGAGCGACAACGCCTTCCTGGACCGCCGCGAGTTCCTCTTCGGCGCGCTGGCGCCGGGTGAGAAGAAGACGTGGAAGGTGAAGGTGCGCCTGCCCAAGGACCTCACCAGCCGCCGCGATGACGTGACGGTGCGCTTCTTCGATGACCACGGCGCCCTGCCGGAGACGCGGGTGGCCGAGCTCAACTTCGTGGAGCTGCCCCGCCCCGCCTTCGCCTTCAACTGGCAGGTCATCGACGACTGCGCCACCTGCAACGGCGACGGCACCGTGCAGCGCGGCGAGGCGGTCGCCGTGCTGCTGGACGTGACGAACGCGGGCACCGGCACGGCGCTCGACTCCTTCACGCAGATCAAGAATGGCGGCGACGCCAACATCTTCATCGAGAAGGGCCGCTTCAAGCTGGGCGAGCTGAAGCCCGGTGAGACGAAGACGGCGCGCTTCCAGCTGGAGGTGAAGAAGGGCTTCAAGGGCAACACCTTCCCGCTGAAGCTGGCCATCATCGACGAGCCGCTCGAGGAGTTCGTGATGGAGAAGCTGGAGCTGCCCGTCTCCGACGCCGCGGTCGCCACGATGGAGCCGAAGAAGGGCTTCGTCCGCCTGGGCGACAAGGTGGAGCTGTATGGCGCCCCCGCGCAGGGCGCGCGCTCGGTGGCGAAGCTGAGCGGGACGACGGTGCTGCCCGCCGAGGCGGTCACCAAGGGCTATTACCGCGTGGCGCTGGAGAAGGACCGCTTCGCCTTCGTGCGCAGCCAGGACGCGAAGGAGCTGAAGACGGGCAAGGTCACCGCGCCGAAGGCCACCCTGGTCACCAACCACCGCCCGCCCGACATCCGCCTGGACGTGGATCCGGCCGCTGGCGGCCTGGTGGCCAACGGGGACAAGTTCACGCTCTCCGGCGTGGTGACGGACCCCCACGGGCTGCTGGACGTCTACGTGCTGGTGAATGACCAGAAGGTCTACTTCAAGGGCGTGGACCCCAAGGGCGCCGAGCCGAACACGCTGAAGTTCTCCACCGAGTTCGCGCTGAAGGAGGGGAACAACAACGTGCTGGTGGTGGCGCGCGAGGACAACGACTTCGCCAGCCGCCGCACGCTGGTCATCCGCCGCCGTCCGGCCGAGGTCGCCCAGAAGATGGCCACGCCCACCGGGAGCCCCTCCAGCAAGCCCCAGTAGGCGCCCCGCGCCCACCTGTGGCGCGCCGCCTCCCTTCGGGCGGCCTTTCCCGCGGGAGAGGCCGCCCGTTTTGTTGACGCTCCTCGCGGGCAGGCGTTAGCGTCCGGCGCGGTGGGCGCCTTACCGGCCGGTCGCGCGCCCTGGAGGCGGTGACTCGAATGCGGACGTTCAGTCGGTGGGTGGCCCTCGCGGCCTGGGCGTCAGGCGCGTCCGTTGTCGCTGCGCCCAATGATCTGCAAGTCGCACGGTTCGGCAACCCCGCGGGCGACAACCCGGTGGCGTCCGCCGACGCGGATTTCCAGGCCTTCGCCCGCATCATGGGCGCGGCCATCACCTCCGTGAACCTGATGCCACCGGAGACGACAGGCCACTCGGCCTGGGCCATCAACGCGGAGCTCTCCGTGGTGTCGCTGCCCGGCAGCGTGAACATCCCCACGCAGAACGACCAGCCCTCCACGGTGCTCATCCCCTCCTTCCACGCGCGCAAGGGCCTGCCCTTCTCGCTGGAGCTGGGCGGACGCGTGGGCTGGGTGGAGAAGAGCAGCCAGGTGGTGGCCACCGGCGAGGTGAAGTGGGCCGCCAACGAGGGCTTCACCTACCTGCCCGACTTCGGCGTGCGCGGACACGTGACGAAGCTGTTCGGCGCCCGGGATCTGGGCCTCACCGTCATGGGCCTGGACTTCGGCGTGGGCAAGCAGTTCCCGCTGGGCGGCATGGTGACGCTGACGCCCTACGGCGGCCTGGACCTGGGCTTCGTCGGCGCGACGTCCAGCCGCATCGACTTCAATCCGGACCGCAGCTTCGACGACTCGACGGGTGGCGACTCGCGTGAGGCGCTGGTCGACACGGCCGCGTACCGGAAGGTGTCCTTCGGCAGCAACATCAACCAGCGCATCTACGGCGGCGTGCGCTTCATCGGCGGCGTGCTCCAGCTGGGCGCGGAGCTGTCGCTGACGCGCACGGGCAGCGTCTCCTACGAGGAGAACGGCGGCACCGTGGACCGGGGCCTGCCGGCCGTCTTCGCCTTCAACACCACGCTCGGCCTGGACTTCTGAGCGCTACGCGGCGGGGTGCAGGGCCTGACGGACCGCCCCCGGCCGGTTGGTGATGAGGTAGCTGACCCCCATCCGCTCCAGGACCTGGGCGCGCTGGGGGTCGTCCACCGTCCACGCCGCCACGCTCATCCCGGCCGCGCGCCAGGCGGCCACCCGCTCCGGGGTGCAGGCCTCGTGGAAGGGGTGGACCGAGTGTGACGACACGAGCGGGCTCACCCCGTAGGCCTGCAGGCTCCAGGACTTGTCCGGGTCGATGAGCAGCCCCCGGCGCAGCTCCGGCGCCGCGGCCGCCAGGCGGAAGAGACACAGCGGGTTGAAGCTGGAGACGACGGCCCGGCCCGACAGCCCGCGCCGGCGCACCAGCCGCGCCACCTGCTCCGCCAGGCCTCCGTCATTGGTGCGCTCGCACTTGAGCTCGATGTTGACCAGGAACTGCGGCGGCAGGGCCTCCAGCACCTCTTCCAACAGCGGGATGCGGGCGGGCGCGAAGCCCAGCGGCGAGCCGACGTCGGCCCGCTGGAGCTTCCACCACGGGGTGAGGCGCACCTCCCACGGCAGCCGCGCGAGCCGCTCCAGGCGCTCGTCGTGACAGACGACGACCTCGCCCGAGCCGCAGAGCATGGCGTCCAGCTCCACACCATCCGCGCCTTGGCGGGCCGCCTCGGCGAAGGCTTCCAGGGTGTTCTCGGGGGCGTCGGCGCTGGCGCCACGGTGGGCAAGCAGGAGCATGCCCTCCAGTCTGCGCGGGTGGCCACCGCCGCGCATCAGAAGTCCAACCGGCCGTGCGGCGGTGGACGCATGGCTTGCCTCCCCACGGCCTTTGCTGCACTGTGCCCTCATCATGCTGGGCCTCGGCCTCGGAGAAATCATCGTCCTCGGCTTCATCCTGCTGGTGGTCTTCTCGGCCGCCCGCATGGGTCAGCTCGGCAATGCCGTGGGCAAGTTCGTGTATTCGTTCCGCAAGGCGTCGCGCGGCGAGGACCTGGTGGATGCGAAGCCGCTGCCTCCAGGCCGCCGCAGCACCACCGACGCCGAGTTCACCGAGCCCGAGCAGCCGCGCCGCCGCTAGGCCGCTCCCCTCCCCAGGAGTCGCGGCCCGTCAGTCGTGCCCGCGCTGTCCGGGGATGCGTGACGCGGGCGCGAGCCCCAGCGCGGGCCCTGCCCCATGGCCTTCTGCGAGCAGCCGGGAGGCCTGGGCCCGCAAGGCGGGATGCAGGGCGGCGTTCGAGACGAGCTCCCTCAAGTCCGCCGTGTTGAGCAGCGGGACGATTTTCGCGCCCGTCTCCGGCGGCAGGTAGGGGTTGAAGACGAGCGCGCGCCGGATGGCGTGGCGCACGGACCAGCGCGGTGACTTCCAGATTTCGATGAGCGGCTCGGGCCGGGCCGGGCGGCGCGCGGCGATGCGGACCACCAGCTCCTCGGTGAGCCGGGGGTTGATGAGCACGTTGCGCAGGACGGTGGGATTGCTGACGGTGGCCAGGCGGGACAGGGTGTCCGGATCCCGCGTCAGGCGGGCCTGCTGCTTCAGGTGCCCGAGCGACTGGGAGAAGGCGTTGGCGTCCGCGCGGGCGGCGGCGTCCGCGTCCATCTCCAGCTTCGCGGGGCCTTGGGCGAACAGGTCCGCCACGGTGTCGAGCGACTGGACGTGCGCGAGCCGCCGCAGCGACTCCACGTGGGGGATGTGCTCGGCCTCCTGCGCTAGCGCGGCCATGAAGTCCGACAACGCGCAGGAGGCGGGCCCCCACCCCGCGCGCGAGAGGGCGATGAGGTGGCCCACCAGCTCGTTGGAGTCGAGCGGATCTCTCCAGGCGAGCTCACGCGCGGCGGCCTTGCGACGGACCTCCGCCCCGCCGCTCAAGGCGTGGATGAAGCGCGCGACAGTCCGGGCATCCTCCTGCGTGGGCATGGTGGCTCACTCCGTCCGGGGGCCGGCCTCCGCCGTCTTGGAGCGCTCGGGCTCCAGTGTCACCTCCAGCCGGTAGCCCCCCGGGTCCGAGGGGTGCTCGGGGAAGATGACGACGAAGGGGGCCTTGGCGCCGGGCGCCACGGAGACGGCGGCCTCGTCGACGCGCTGGCGCAGGGCCACCGCCGCGTCGAGCGAGCCCACGCCGTAGAGCTCCTCGGGCGTGGGCACCCCGCCCACGAGCGCCTCCGAGGAGGCCACGCGCTGGCTGCCGTCGTACAGCGCGGCGCGTACGCGGATGCGGGCGGCGGTGTCCGAATGGTTCACCGCGTCCCCTCGGACGTAGAAGAGCGATGGCCCCTCGCGCGTCTCGTACAGCCCGTTCGTCACATCCACGGCCACGAGCGGCTTCGGCGCGGGCACGAAGAGCGCGCGCAGGGCGTCCAGCGACAGGGCCGACACGTCCAGGCGGCCCTCGCGCAGATACCCCCGGCCGACCGTGCCCAGCACGGCCACCAGGGCCGCGGCCAACACGAAGTTGACGGTGGCGCCCAGCGCCTTGCGAAGCCGGCTCGACGGGCGGCTCAGCGGGATGCCCACGTCCTCGGGACGCGCGGTGGGCTTGGCCACGGTGACCACGGGCTTCGCTGGCAGCCCGTCCATGTCCAGCACCTCGCGCTGGACGCCGCTGGATGCCCCGACCCGGCCCAGGGTGACGCCAAAGGCCTCCGCGTCATCCGCGGCGGGGGGGACTTCGCCCAGCAGGGAGGCGTCTGCGGCGTCCGAAGTGCCGAACAGCGCGGCGCGGCCCGTGTCCGTGGGCAGCAGGCCGGAGTCCTCGCCGTGGCCGCCCACGTCCGAGCCCAGGTCGAACAAATCCCGGGGATTCGCGGTAGGGGGTATCGCGGCCGGCGCGTCTGCGTGGAGGTCGACGGACGCGAACGGGTCGCTCCCGACCGGCGCCGGAGCTGCCTTCCGAGCCGACGCGGCAGGTGCCCGCAGGTCAATGGCGGCGAACGGGTCGTTACCGCCCACAGCAGCCGGCGACGACGCATGGAGGTCGACCGCCGCGAGAGGACCACTTCCTACTGAAGGCGACGCGGCCTTGGAGGGCTTCGCGGGCCCCGAGGCGTGGAGGTCGACCGCCGCGAGAGGCCCCTTCCCGACGGTAGGCGGCGTGGCCTTCGCGGGCACAGGCGCATGAATGTCGATGGACGCGAACGGGTCGCTGCCCACGGGCCGAGGCAGCCCGGGTGCCGCGGACGGCACCGTCGCGTCGTCGATGTCAATGGACGCGAACGGGTCGTTCTCCACCGGTGGCGGCGCCCCCGTGGTCGTCGACGGCATCGCCGCCGCATCATCGATGTCGATGGACGCGAACGGATCGTCCCCACCATAAGCGGGCGGCGCACCGCCCGGGCGCACCGTCCCGAGCGCCATGGCCGCCACGGGCGCGCCCACCGGAGGCGGCGTCACCGCGCTTCGGCCGAGCGCCTTCGCGGACGCCGACGGCGCGGCAGGCGAAGACGGCCCCAGGAGCTCCGAGAACGGGTCGGCCACCGGCGGCGCGGCGATTCGGCGAGCACTCGCCGGGGACACGGGGGCCCCAGCAGCGGGCTCGGGGACGGGAGGCACGGAGCGGTCCTCCACGCCAGCGGGCGTGCTCGCACCTCGGGCCCCCGCCGCCCGCGCAGGTGCGCTCCCCGGACCGGGGGACGCGGGCACCGCCGCGGGTGGACGCCCCGAACGCTCAGGACCTGGAACCACGAAGGCGCCCGGCGGCGGCGCGCGCCCCACCGGCGCTTCGGGTGGACGCGCAGCGGGAGGCAGCGGCAGCGACGTGATTCGCGTGGGCTCCCGAAAGACACCGTCTTCCGAGCCCAGGTCCCCGTCCATGCTGTTCCAGTTCGACGCGGGGGGCGTGGGGCGTGCAGGCATCGGCCTGCTCGCCTCGACTCCCAACTCGAAGTAGCCCGGCTTGGTGACGTCCACCGTCGTGGGGTCTGGAGCGACCCCAAACTGAGCGAAAGGGTCCACCTGCCCGCCCGAGGAGGGGGCTGGCGGCTCGCCCGGAGGGCCGGCAGCGGCCTCGCGGGTGACCCGGAACGTGTTCTGGCATTTGGTGCAGCGGACCTTGACCCCCTTCTCGGTCACCTTCTCGTCGGGGATCTTGAACCGCGTCTGGCACCGCTCACACTTGACGATCATTCAGCAGGCCTGGCTGGGAGCAGGAGTATAGGACGACGGGGTAGACACGGCGAGCCGGGTTCACGTTGCTTGCTCGCCCCCACCCCCTCTGCTACGAGAAACGCCCCTGCGAGACTCGGGCGGGGCACGTGGCTTGATGTCGAGCCCAAAAAGGGGCGGAGAGACACATGAGCGAGGCTGAGCAAGCAGGCGCTCCGAGCAAGGAGCCGAAGATCATCAAGCGGTACACGAACCGGAAGCTCTACGACACCGTGGAGAGCCGGTACGTCACCCTTGATGAGATCGCAGCGATGATCAAGGAGGGCACCGAGGTACGGATTGTCGACAATCGTACCAAAGAGGACCTGACCTCCGTCACCCTCGCGCAGATCATCTTCGAAGAGGAGAAGAAGAAGAACCAGATGCCGCTGTCGGTGCTGCGGGAAATCATCCGCCACCCCGGCGAGTCCATCTCCGGGTTCATCCAGAAGGAGGTCTCCCCGCGAGTCGCCTCCATCCGCGAGGAGGCCGAGTCCCGACTCGACAAGCTCCTGCGCCGGGACGAGAACGCCCCCCGGGCAGAGGGTGAGCCCGAGGCCCCCGCCGCCGCCACCGAGGACACCACCGCCGCGGACGCCGCCGCCGCGGCAGCAGCGGGGCTCAGCCCGGCCGACCTGCTCAAGGCCAGCCAGCGCGCCTTCGAGGAGTGGCAGCGGCGAATCGACGAGCGCGTGAAGCACGTCGTGGAGAACCTCACCGGCAACCTGCCCGCGCTTGGCCGCGACATGGCTTCGCTCACCCAGCGCCTCGAGGAGCTGGAGAAGAAGCTGGAGCAGGCCGAGCAGCAGAAGAGCCCGCCGAAGCAGGAGTAACCGCGCGGCTTCAGGCCTTCTGTGAGGCCCGCCTCCGCTTGGGGGCGGGCTCTCCGTGCAGCTCCGCCGCGATGGCGGCCAGCATCTGTGCGCCCCGGCTGCGCGGCGCGTACTCCCAGATGGTCTGCCCGTGGCTCTGGGCCTCGTCGACCTTCACGTCGTAGCCCAGCGGCGTGGCCGCCAGCGCGTCCGGGAAGTAGGCCTTCAGGCGCTCCAGAATCGCCGTGGCCAGCGCCGTCTTCCGGTACAGCGTGGGCACCACCTTCGTGACGCGAAGGTCCGACCGCCCCTCCGCCTCGCCCACCTGACGCACGGTGTCCGCCACCTCCGCGCAGCCGTCCAGCGCCAGGTACGTCAGCGCCACCGGCACCACCACCTCGGTGGCGGCCACCAGGATGTTGCGCGTGGTGGTCCCCATGGAGGGCGGCGCGTCGAAGACGATGGCGTCATAGCCCGCCGCTTCCGCCGCGCGCAGGCGGTCCGCCAGCCGGTGGGCCCGGCGTTCGTCCGCAGCCACCACGACGGGAAAGTCCGCCATCTCCTTGTAGGCGGGCAGCACGTCCAGGCCCTCGAGGGCCGAGCGCTGGACGACGTCCTCGAAGCGCACCGACGCGTCCGTCAGCAGGTGGAACACGTTGCGCGGCAAGGTGCGCACGTCCACGCCCAGGGCCTTGCCCGCGTGGCCCTGCGTGTCCAGGTCCACCAGCAGCACCCGCAGGCCGCGCTCCTTGGCCAGCCAGGCGGCGGTGTTCACCGCCAGGGTCGTCTTGCAGGTGCCGCCCTTCTCATTGATGAACGCGATGCGCCTCATGCCTGGGCACTCCTCACCCGCCGACTACTTCTTCGGGGACTTCGCCGCCAGCAGCGTGTCGAGCTTGCCCTCGACGGACGAGAGCAGACGCTCCAGGTCGTCCACCTTCGAACGAAGCTGCTCCAGGTCCGCGGTGGACGGCAGGTTCGCGGCGGACAGGGCCGTGCGCAGCGCGCTGTCCAGGGAGCCCTTCGCCGCCAGGGAGCGTGACACCAGCGTCTGCACCGCCGACACGAACTTCTCGTTCGACAGCAGCTGCTGCGCCAGCTTGCCGATGCGCTCCTCGCCCGTCTCCACGAGCTTCTTCATCACCGGGTTGTTCTTGAGCATGAAAACACGCGTCCTCGCGAGCAAGGCCCTACCGGGCCGTCTGGAAGTCTTGAAGAAAACGCCGCACTCTGCGAGGGGGCAACGCGACGTGTCAAGCAGCGCAACAAGCCGAGGCCAAACGCGTTGACTCCCGTGAACACGATTCCTACGGTTCGCCGCTCTCATTCTATGGCCGGACTACTCGACAAGCGCCTGTGGATCGTCTCCGGCAAGGGCGGAGTCGGCAAAAGCACCGTCGCGGCGGCTTTGGCCCTGCGCTCGGCGCGTGCGGGCAAGCGCACCCTGGTGTGCGAAGTGAACACCCAGGAGCGCGTCAGCCGCTTCCTGGGGCGCCCCGAAGCCGGGCCCGAAGTGGCCCAACTGGAGCAGAACCTCTGGGCCGTCAACGTGCGGCCCCAGGAGGCCATGCGCGAGTACGGCCTCATGGTCCTCCGCTTCGAGACCCTCTACAAGACGGTCTTCGAGAACCGGCTGGTGCGCCAGTTCCTGCGCTTCATCCCGTCCCTGCAGGAGCTGGTGCTGCTGGGGAAAATCATGTTCCACCTGCAGGAGAAGCTCCCGGACGGGCGCTGGCGGTTCGACACCGTCATCATGGACGCGCCGGCCACCGGCCACGCCATCTCCTTCCTCAGCGTGCCGCAGGTGCTGATTCAGACGGTGCCGCCGGGCCCCATGGCCCGCGAGGCCCAGAAGATGCGCGACCTCCTGGTGGACCCGGCGGTGACGGCCGCCGTGCTGGTGGCGCTCCCCGAGGAGATGCCGGTGAACGAGGCGCTGGAGCTGCACGCGGCGCTGCGGGACAAGGTGAGCCTGCGCACGCACGCGGCGGTGCTCAACCAGTCCTTCCCGGAGCGCTTCACCGAAGCGGACCTGGAGGCCCTGGGGGGCCATCCGGAGCTGCTCGCCGTGGCCCAGGCGCACCACGACCGCGCGGCGCAGGCGGTGCTCGCCGGGACGAAGCTGGAGCGCAACCTGCATGCGCCCGTCTACCCCGTCCCCCGGCTCTTCACGCCCGAGTTCGGGCGCAAGGCGATTGAACAGGTCATGGAGCACCTCGAACCTCTCGTGACGGGGGCGGCGTGAGCACCACGGCCCTGTCGCCCGCGCTGGCGGGCAAGCGCGTCCTCATCTGCGTGGGCTCCGGCGGCGTGGGCAAGACGACGGCGGCGGCCGCCCTGGCCCTGCGCGCGTCGGTGGATGGGCGCTCCAGCCTGGTGTGCACCATCGACCCGGCGCGGCGGCTGGCCAACTCGCTGGGCCTCACGGCGCTGGGCAACGCGGAGACGCCCGTCCCCGCCACCGCGCTGGAGCCGCTGGGCGTGCATCCTCGCGCGCAGCTGTACGCGATGATGCTGGACATGAAGCAGACGTGGGACGAGCTCATCACCCGCGTCGCCTCGCCCGAGCAGCGCGAGCGCATCCTGTCCAACCGCTTCTACCAGTCACTCTCCACGGCCCTGGCGGGGAGCCAGGAGTACATCTCCATGGAGAAGCTGTGGGAGCTGCGCCGCGGCAGCAACTACGAGCTCATCGTCCTGGACACGCCGCCCACCGCGCACGCGCTGGACTTCCTGGACGCGCCCAACCGGGTGCTGGACTTCCTGGACAACGACGCGGCGAAGTGGCTCCTGACCCCGGCGCTCAAGGCCGGCAAGCTGGGGATGTCCCTGTTCAACCGCGGCGGCTACGTCATGCGAGGCCTGGCAAAATTCACCGGCACGGAGATGCTCCAGGAGCTCTCCAACTTCATGCTCGCCATCTCCTCGCTCAACGAGGGCTTCCGCGAGCGCGCCCGGGGCGTGCGCCAGCTGCTGGAGGACCCGAACACCGGCTTCGTGCTGGTGACGAGCCCCCACCCCGAGCGCATGGACGAGGCCATCCACTTCCACAAGATGCTCACACAGCACCGCATGGAGGTGGTGTCGCTGGTGGTCAACCGCGTGCACCCCATGCCCACGGAGGCGCTGTGGGCGGACGCGGCCACGCTGACGCCCAGCCGCCGCGCCAAGGTGGAAGAGACGCTGCGCGAGCAGCACATCATGGCCGAGCAGGACCACACCGGCATCGCCCAGCTCCAGGCCGCCTGTCCGGGGGTCCCCATCATCCAGGTGCCCCGCTTCGCGATGGATGTGCACGATATCTCCGCCCTGTGGCGTACCGGACGCTACCTGATGGGCGACGAGACACTCGGCTGACCCCGGCCAGGGGCCCACATGCTTCGGGCCCGCCGCCGCGTTTTCCTGTTTCGCACGGTGCTTGTGCGAAACCGTCGCACTTCTTCAGTCCAGCCGTCCGCGGGAAGCAGGCGGCCGGGGAAGCGCGCACGGGTCGGGCGCATTAAGCTGGCGTGCCCGGTGACGGGGCTGGGAACCCCGCGGTGCCCTGCGCTGTCCGGGGGGGAGCCGGTCCAGGAGGAGGATGTGGTGAACGGGAGAGCGCTGAAGCAGAAGCCTGTCAGCCGGTGGTGGTGGATGGCCGCGCTGGGCCTTGTCGTCTCCGGGTGCCGGACGACGGGCTCCGCCGCGCGGGAGGAGCCGCGGGCGAAGGCGCCCAAGCAGGAGCTCCACTTCGACGCGGTGACGGTGACGGCGGACCTGGAGCTGGACAAGCTCAACGACGAGGAGCTCTTCGCGGGCGGCACGTCGGCCTTCGCCGCGAACGACTTCCAGCAAGCGGCGCGCTACTTCGGCCGGCTCGTGGACTTCTTCCCCGACAGCCGCCACCGCCGCGCGGCGCTCTACAACGCGGGTCTGGCCCACCAGCGCCTCAAGGAGTGGGAGGAAGCCGGTCACCGCTTCTCCGAGCTGTCGGACCCGGCCAAGGGCCAGGGTGACGCGTTGGACGCGGCCTTCCGCGTGGCGGAGGTGGACTACCACCTGGAGCGCTACGAACAGGCCTCGAAGCTGCTGGGCATCATCGTCGCGCGCGAGGACCTCCCCCTCAACCGCCGCCTCGAAGCGCAGGTGCAGCAGGGCATCTGCCAGTTGGAGAGCGGCTCGCCGGAGACCGCCGAGGTCACCCTGCGCAAGGCGCTCTCCACCTACGACGCCCTGGAGGACAAGGGCGAGGTGGATGACTACTTCCCCGCCCAGGCCCACTTCTTCATCGGCGAGCTGTACCGGCTCCACTACGACGGCGTGAAGCTGGACCCGGCGAAGGGCGCGGACACGCTCGCCCAGGACCTCAACTACAAAGCCGAGCTGCTCCTGTCCGCGCAGGGCCACTACCTGCGCTCCATCCGTGTGGGCAACGGCTACTGGGCCACCGCCGCGGGCACGCAGATTGGTTCGTTGTACGAGAACCTCTACGAGCACATGGTGAACTCGCCCGCCCCCGCGGAGCTGGATGCCAGCGAGGCCCAAATCTACCGGCAGGAGCTGCGGAAGAAGATTCGGGTGCTGCTCACCAAGTCCATCAACATCTACGAGCGCACGTTGGAGACGGCCGAGCGCATCGGCTCGCAGAGCACCTTCGTGGACCGCACGCGTGAGAGCCTGGCCAAGGTGAAGGCCCTGCTGCTCGCGGACGCGGAGGGCGAGCCCGCGTCGACGGCGCCTTCCTCCGAGGCCGAGCCCCATACCTGAGCGTGGCAACGCCCCTGGCTGGGCAGGCCAGGGGCGCGCGGCGTAGCCTGGGGCTTCCATGGAGCCCCTCTTCACGCCCGAGCAACTGGCGGAGATTCACGCCTTCCACCGGCCCTATTACATCCGGGCCGCGGTGGGGCCCTTCGCCAACCTGGCCCTGATGCTGCTCATGTTGGGCGTACTCGTCCAACCCCTCCACCGCCTGGCCGTGGCGGCCGCCGCGGGCCTGGAACGGCGGCTCGGCTTCCTCCGGACGGCGCCAGTCACCCGCGCCTTCTTCCGCGCCATGAACAGCCTGTGGGGCGAGCCCGGCTGGGGCGCGGCGGTGCTCTTCGCCCTCTTCACGGACCTGGTCGTGTCGCTCATCTACCTGCCCGTGGACGTCTGGTTCAGCTACACGCTGGAGCACCGGCACGGCATGTCCACGCAGACGCCCGCCACCTTCGCCTACGACATGGTCAAGGCCCATCTGCTGGCGTCCTTCGCCATCTCCGCGCTCGTCATCGGAATGTTCGGCCTGGCGCGCAGGCTGCGCCAATGGTGGCTGGTGCTGGGCGTGCCCGTGGCCCTGCTGCTCCTCGTCTCCGGGGCGCTGGACCCGTACCGCAGCCGGCTCTTCTTCGACCAGAAGCCGCTGCCCGACGGCCCCCTGCGCACCCGCATCGTGGACCTCATGGAGCAGGCGGACATCGCCTTCGCCGATGTCCTCGTGGAGGAGACCTCCGTCTCCTCGCGCCGGCTGCAGGCCTACTTCGCCGGGCAGGGCCCCACGCGCACCATCGTCCTCAACGACATCATCCTCAAGGAGCTCTCCGAGGACGAAGTGCTGGCCGCGGTGGCCCACGAAGCAGGCCATGTGAACGAGTCGAAGTGGCCCGCCCGCATCGCCTCATCGCTGGTGCTGGTGGCCCTGCTCTTCGCGCTCGACCGCCTCTTGCGCCTGTCCGCGTCGCGGGGGTGGTTCGGCGCCCCCCACTTCGCGGACATCCGCAACCTGCCCCTCATCTCCCTGGTCTTCTTCCTCCTCGTGCTGACGGCCAGGCCCATTTCGGGCGCCTTCTCCCGGGAACGGGAGCGCGAGGCGGACCGCTATGCCCTGCGGCTCACGGGGGACGTGGACGCCTTCCGGCGCATGCTGGTGAAGGCCGCGCGCGTCAACAAGATGGACCCCGCTCCCCCCCGCTGGGTCGTCCTCAAGGGCATGAGTCATCCGCCCATCGGCGAACGGATTGCCTCGCTTCCCACGCCCTGAAACAGCGGTCGACAGGTGGGCTCTCCCCACCTCTTCCGGCCACGCCTCCTCCCCGAGCCCACCCGCCGACTGCCACCACCCCGCCGCTCCCCGACGGCCGGGTGACCCTGCTCCCCCCGACTCCGGCGCTACGGCTGCGCGTCCTCCTTCAGCTTCTCCACCGCCATCAAGGTGATGGCCTTCACCAGCGCCCGCGCCCGGCGGCCTCCCGCCGTCTCACCATGCGGGTCCGCCTCCACCGCGTTCGCCAAATCCGTGAAGCCCTGGCGCTCGCCCCTGCGGAGGTAGAGCTCGCCACGGTTGGCCAGCGCCACAGGGTTGTCGGGCTCACGCTCCAGCGCGGCGCTGTACTCGGCGATGGCGTCGTCCAGCTTGCCCAGCTTCTGGTACACGGTGCCCAGCGCCGCCCGCGCCGCCGCGTCCTTCGGGTTCCCCTCCACCAGGCCTTCGAAGAGGATGCGGGCCTCCTCCAGGCGTCCCGCCGCCGCCAGGTCACACCCCACCTGGGCAATGGCCTTCGCTTCCTCGAAGGTCATCCCCTCCACTTCGGCCCACGTCGCCTCTCCCCGGGCGAACGCCTTCAAGCCCTGCACCGCGCCGCGCTGCATCCGCATGGCCACCGCTCCCTCGTGTTTGATGATGCGTCCCATGACGGCTCAGGCGCTCCGCAGGTTGGAGATGGCCGTCTTCGCCATCTCGTGGAACTTCGAGGACATGTTGCTCATCAGGTCGAACATCGCCTTGCGCTTCTCCACCAGCCGCTGAAGGCGCAGCTCCAGCTCCTGCATGCTGCTCTCCAGCTTCGCGCCCGCCTTCCGGTCCGACTCACCGTTGCCCAGCGAGGCCCGCTGGTCGCGCACGTTCGCCATCTGCTCCATCACGTCGAGAATCTCCTCGTCCGTGTCGCTGGAGATGGACATCAGGATGGCTTGAATCTTGTCCTCGATGCTCATGGTGGGGTTGTCGACGATGCTCCGCACATTCGACGAAGCGCCGCCCACCGGCCGGCTCCCGCCAGTCCCGCTCGCGGGCGGCGTTCCGGAGGACGCCTGCGCCGCGTCCGCCTGGCGCAGCGCCGCCGTGACATCCGGCCGGCCCACGATGCCGTCCCGCGGCCCCACGCCCGCGGCCATCTCCAGCCGGTCGTAGTAGGCGGAGTGGTCCTTGAAGAACTGCGCGGCGCGCTTCAGCGTCGACGATGCCGCCGGGCTGCTCAGGATGGCGTCCAGGTTGTCGCGCGTGAGCACGTTGTCCCGGGCCCCCACCGCGGAGTCGAAGGTGTCCCAGTTCGCGCTCAGCACGCGCAAGGCGTCGTGATACTCGTGGAAGTCCGGGTCCAGCGGGTTCGCCGTCGAGGTCGGCGGGCTGCCCGGCACGGGCGCGGAGCCACCGCCGCCGGACGTGCCGCCAGTCCCGGGCACCGGCGTGCCACCACCGCCGGGCGTGCACCCCGTCCCCGGAGGCGTCGCGCCACCACTTCCAGGGCGCACCGGCCGGCCATACCGCGCGAACTCCGCATCCACCGCCTTGAGCTCGCGCTGGAGGTCCTTCACCGAGAAGGTGTCGAGGTTGTACAGCGGCGAGAAGACGCCAATCCTCGCCAGCGGCCCCTGCCGGTCGAGCCGCTCGAAGAGGGCCGTGTTCTCCCCCATGAAGCGGGCCGCGTCCCGCAGCTGAGGAGACAGGCTGGAGTCCGTGGAGATGCGCTGCAGGTCCTTCTTCGACAGCGAGCCGCTCTTCGTGCCATCCAGCAGGTCCAGTTGCTGGAAGTTCGCCTCCAGCACCTTCAGGGCGTCCGCGTAGTCGAGCATCTTCGGGTCCAACGGACTGCTGCCCGGATTCAGGATGGGCGACGAGGACGCGGAGGGCGCGTAGCCGCTGTCGGCCTTCGAGCTGCCCGAGGAGGACGCGTGGTACTCCGTCTTCGCGGGCGGGTTCTTCGACAGCTCCTGCGCCACGCCCATGGCGCCGCTGGCCGCCAGCATGACGTTGCCCGTCGCGACCCCCGCCGCGGTCTTGATGGAGTTGGTGATGAGCGGCGGCAATCCCAGCGCGTTGCCCGCGAACTCCACCGCGGTGGACATGGGGCCAGCCAGCAGGTTGGCCGCACCTTTGAGGAAGTCGAGCATGAACCCTCTCGCGCGACGGGGTTGAAGTGGACGCCGCGCAGTCGTCCGCTGGATTGCAGCGGCGGTGCCGTCCGTGGGCGTGGGAGGCATCCAGCGAATTCCGACGGTTAGCGCTCACCGAGGTGGCGGCACGTCCCCAGGCGCGGACGGAGCGGTCCACGACGAAGGATTGCGGTTAAGTTCCGCGACATGCGCACCATGGGCCTGGACCTGGGCACCAAAACCATTGGAGTGGCCGTCTCGGACGGCCTGGGCCTCACGGCCCAAGGCGTCACGACCGTTCGCCGCACGTCGCTCAAGGCGGACCTCGCGGCGCTGGCCACCGTCGTGAGCGAACACGAGGTGACCCACGTCGTGCTGGGCCTGCCGCTCAACATGGACGGGAGCGAGGGCCCGCGCGCCGAGGCGTCCCGGAAGTTCGCGGACACCCTGACCCAGTCGCTGGGGGTGACGGTGGAGCTCTGGGACGAGCGGCTGTCGACCGTGGCCGCCACGCGGACCCTGCTCGAGGCGGACGTCAGCCGGGCCCGCCGCCGGGAGGTCATCGACCAGGTGGCGGCGCAGTTCATCCTCCAAGGGTGGCTGGATGCCCGCCGGCCGCCTGATACCGACTACCACCCCGACGACTACGACTCGGAGCCCTGAGGGGCTGGAGGGCCCCTCCAGGGACCCGCGCTACGGCTGACGCCGGTACACGTGAAGCGGCGCGGTGAAGCCCTCCAGCTTCTGGTAGGCCACGCCATCCAGCACCAGCGAGCGCTCCTCCAGCTTCACGCCCGCGTCCTTCGCCAGCGTTCCACCGTCGAAGCGGACCAGCACCTCCGGACGAGCCTCCCGCATGCGCTGGCGGAAGGTGTCCCAGCGCACGCGCGCCAACCGCTCCTCGGGGAGGCCGGAGAAGAAGGCCAGCTGCAGGTCCATGTAGTTCGGGTCGATGTCGAGCGCGGCGGCCCCGCCCTTGGCGGCGACTTCCGCCTTCAGGAACTTCGCCACCTGCATCAGCGCCACGGGATTCGTGGACGTGGGGCTGATGGGGCGCAGCGTGGCCTGCAGCGGCCCGTCGGCACGGAACGTATAGAGGCCCATCGCCACTGGCATGGCCACGGCGACCAGCGCCGTCACGCCCGCCAGGGCCTTGCGCAGCACGGGCCCGCCACGCGCGCCCACCAGCCCGGCGAAGCCGAAGGCCACGAAGACGGGGACCAGCGCGACCTGCGTCACCGTGAAGCGGCCCAGCGGAACGAAGGTCAGCAGCACCGCCGCTCGGAAGGTGAAGTAGGCAGCGGGGAGCACCGCCGCGGCCACCAGCCAGCGCGTGTCCGGACGCGAGCGCCACGCGCGAACCATGCCCGTCATGCCCAGGAGCGCCACGAGGGGCGACAGCGTGAGCAAGGCGATGCCGGGCCAGAACGCCAACTGCTGCAGCCGCCAGCGCACGTTCGACCCCGCCCCCAGGGATGCCTCCGCCCAGTTGCGATGGAAGTCCTCCACCGCTGCCACGGGGAAGAACGGGTTGCCGTGCATCAGCTCATTTCCCTGCATCCACAACAGGGGGAACGGCAGGCACACCAGGCCGAAGCCCACGGCCCGGGTCAGCGACACCACCCTGTCCTGGCTGCTGAAGCACAACGCCCCCGTGAGCAGCGGGATGTACATCCACGCGTCGTAGCGCAGCGCGCATGCCAGGTTGAGCATCAACGCCGCCTGGAACAGGGGCAGGAAGCGGTTCTCATCCACGCCTTCCGCGTACAGGGCGAAGGTGGCCAGCATGAAGAAGAGGGACACCGCCTCGCTGCAGGCCGTGGTGGAGAACTGCATGTGCATGCCCCACGCGGCGAAGGACAGGCCGGCCACCACGCCCGCGCGCCAGCCGAAGAGCCGGCGCGTCAAGGCGAACAGCGGCACCACCGACAGCACGCCGAACAGCAGGCTCACCACGCGGCCCGCGACCTCCCGGTCGAACACCGACAGCGCCGCGCCCACCAGGTACATGTGTAGCGGACCGAACTGGTAGGCCCCGTCCCCGTAAGCGGTGATGAAGTGCGGCGCCCGCAGCCAGCGCTCCGCCAACTCCGTGCGCACCACCGCGTCACCGAAGAGGTTCTCGTTGACGAAGAACACGCCCAGCCGCGGCACCAGGGCCGCCACCAGCAACAGCCCGACGAGCAGCCGGGTGCCTGGCTCGTGCTGAGGGGCAGGCACCGCCGACAGGCCAGGTGCGTGGGGAGGCGAAACGGAGAGGGGTGCGGGGGCAGTGGCCATGACGCGCGGCAGGATACGCAGGCACGGCCCAAAGCCAAGCCAACGCCCATTGTTCCCTTGCTCGGGGAGCGCGGCCGACTTCACGGTGCGCGAACCTGCGCCCCTTCCGATAGCCAGGGGGCTGCAATCATTTCAGGGTGCGCCGGGGCCAAGGGGCTGCTGGACTCCAGCGTCACCCGCGTGCGGCGGACCACCTCCAGCCGCCGGGAGCCCCGCGCCCCCAGCTCGGCGCGCGACGTGTAGAGGACCTCCAGTCGCTCGGGGAACGGGCGGCTCAGGTCGAAGCGCAGCTCGCCCTCGGCCCTGGGGGTTGGAGAGCCGCCCGCTCCCTGAGTCTGGAGGAGGAAGCGCACCCGGCCGCGGGCTCCGTCCAGCTCCACCAGTTCGTAGGTGACGACGGCCAGCCCTCCCTCCTGGGCTCGCGCCACGACCCAGCGCCCTCCCGCTCCCACGGGCGCTTCTGGAAACCGCGGGGTGACGAGCCAGTCCGAGGACAGCGCCGCCCGAACCAAGGTGCTCAAGGCCGCGGAAGCCCCAGGCCCCAGTCGCAGCCACGCCTGAACCGGCGTCCCCCGGTCGGAGAGCACCACGGCTCCATCCCGGCCACTCACCGCGCCCAGCTCCTCCGCCAACCGCCACGCGGGCTCCATCCCCTCATCGTCCACGGCGCGGACCTCGGGACGCCCCACCCGCACGAGATAACGCGCCTGTCCCCTCCCCGCCCCCGCCTGCCACTCCGCGTACAGCGGCACCGAGACCTCGGGGCCATACTCTGTTCGCAGCTCGCGGCCGGTCCCCACTCCCAGCACCGTCTCAACCTCGGGTGAGACCGACAGCACCATGCCCTGGCCCCACCCTGGCCGCTGCGCCAGCCGCAGCGCGCGGCGGGGTGCGCGCCCCGCATCGAGCAGCGCCGTCGCCACCACGTCTCCCTCCGCATGAGGGACTGTTGCCTGGGCCCATGCGGCGAGAAGACAGGTTGCGACGAGCAGGACGGGCATCAGCGGGCTCCAAGGAAGGACAGGCGCCGCGCCCCGTTGCACACGCCATGCTCAGAGGCCTTCCTCTCGTGCGCGCGCCCTGCGCCGTCCAGAACCGGAGACCCTGCGAGCGAAGCAGGGGCTGCGCCGCGCCGACGCCCATACGCCGCGCCGAACGCGCGCTCCGCACCCGGCGCCCTTCCCGCACGGCCGCTCGCCTGCTTTCGCGTATGCGACGCCAGCCACATCCGTGAAGGCTCCACGCCGACATGTGGAGTGAACGGGCACGCTGCCCCACAGCCCGCCCGCGCATCGCCACCGCCGTGCGCCGAGGAGATGACCGTTCAGGCGTTCACTACCCCTCGTGCAGCCGGTGTGCGCCTACCCCCGTGGGCGAGGACCCTTATAATCAAGAGGCCTTTTCACCCCGTGGAGGGGGTGCGCCTCCGGGCGTCCCACCCCTGACACGAGCGTAACGCGCGGTCCCACTCCGCGGCGGGGTCCCGAAGGGGCAGCAGGGCAGTCGTGCCTGGGACCTCGTCGGGGTGGGTGTGGAATGGCAGTCATGCCCTCCAGGTTGACCATTTTGGCCCCCTGTCGGCGCGGCTTTCCGCGTCCTCGGGTGGGCTCCGAGGGAGAGACATGAAGGACGCTGAGAAGGGTTCGTGGGTCTCCAGAATCGCCGCGCTGCAGGACGTGAAGACCTACGCGGAGCTCAACTGGGAAGGCTCGTTCGAGGAGTACCTCGAAATCGTCCGGCAGAACCCCAAGGTCACCCGCACCGCCTTCCAGAGGATCTACGACATGATCCTCAGCCACGGAAAGACGGAGTACATCGACAACAAGAAGAAGCTCATCCGCTACCACTTCTTCAGTGACGAGAAGTTCGGCGGCCGTGACGCCATCTTCGGGCTCGATGTCCCGCTCATGAAGCTGGTCAACGTCTTCAAGTCCGCCGCCCAGGGCTACGGCACCGAGAAGCGCGTCATCCTCCTCCACGGCCCCGTGGGTTCGTCCAAGTCCACCATCGCGCGCCTGCTGAAGAAGGGCACCGAGGACTACTCCAAGACGCCGGAGGGCGCCGCGTACACCTTCTCCTGGCTCACCGACAAGAAGGGCGCGGACGGCGTCCCGGTGAAGGAGAAGATGAAGTGCCCGATGAACGAGGAGCCGCTCAACCTCATCCCCCGGGAGTGGCGCTCCAAGGTCTACGCCGAGATTTCCCCGCCCGAGTCCGGCTACACCATTCCGGACGGCTCCGAGCTGTGCCCCGCCTGCCGCTTCGTCTTCAAGGAACTGATGACGCAGTACCAGGGCGACTTCGCCAAGGTCATGGGACACATCCGCGTCAACCGGCTCGTCTTCAGCGAGAAGGACCGCGTGGGCATCGGCACCTTCCAGCCCAAGGACGAGAAGAACCAGGACTCCACCGAGCTCACCGGTGACATCAACTACCGGAAGATCGCCGAGTACGGCTCCGACTCCGACCCGCGCGCCTTCAACTTCGACGGCGAGTTCAACATCGCCAACCGCGGCATCATCGAGTTCGTCGAGGTGCTCAAGCTGGACGTCGCGTTCCTCTACGACCTGCTCGGCGCGTCGCAGGAGCATAAAATCAAGCCGAAGAAGTTCCCGCAGACGGACATCGACGAGGTCATCCTCGGCCACACCAACGAGCCCGAGTACAAGAAGCTCGAGAACAACGAGTTCATGGAGGCCCTGAGAGATCGCACGGTGAAGATTGACGTCCCGTACATCACCAAGCTGTCCGAAGAGGTGAAGATCTACGAGAAGGACTTCAACTCCCGCGCCATCAAGGGCAAGCACATCGCGCCGCACACGCTGGAGATGGCCGCCATGTGGGCCGTGCTCACGCGCCTGGAGGAGCCCAAGAAGCACAACCTGTCGCTGCTCCAGAAGCTCAAGCTCTACAACGGCAAGACGCTCCCGAACTTCACCGAGGACAACATCAAGGAGCTGCGCAAGGAGAGCAATCGCGAGGGCCTGGAGGGCATCTCCCCGCGCTACATCCAGGATAAAATCTCCAACGCCCTGGTGAGCGACAAGGGCGAGGGCTGCATCAACCCCTTCATGGTCCTCAACGAGCTGGAGGCCGGCCTCAAGACGCACTCCCTCATCAACAACGAGGACACGCGCAAGGGGATGAAGGAGCTGCTCACGTCCGTGAAGCAGGAGTACGAGGACATCGTCAAGAACGAGGTCCAGCGCGCCATCTCCGCGGACGAGGACGCCATCGCCAAGCTGTGCGGCAACTACATCGACAACATCAAGGCCTACACCCAGAAGGAGAAGGTCAAGAACAAGTACACCGGCCTCTACGAGGAGCCCGATGAGCGGCTGATGCGGTCCATTGAAGAGAAGATCGACATCCCCGACACCCGCAAGGACGACTTCCGCCGCGAAATCATGAACTACATCGGCGCGCTCGCGGTGGAGGGGAAGACCTTCAACTACCGGACCAACGAGCGGCTCCACAAGTCGCTGGAGCTGAAGCTGTTCGAGGACCAGAAGGACAGCATCAAGCTCAAGAACCTGGTGTCCTCCGTCGTCGACAAGGAGACGCAGGAGAAGATCGACCTGGTGAAGGACCGGATGATGAAGAACTACGGCTACTGCGAGATCTGCTCCACGGACGTGCTGAACTTCGTGGCCAGCATCTTCGCCCGCGGCGACGCGAAGGAGTAACACCTAGAGAGGGGCGAGCCGCCGTGACCTTGAAGATCCACCAGGACCACTCCCGCTTCAAACAGATTGTCCGCGGGAAGATCAAAGCCAACCTGCGCAAGTACGTGCAGAAGGGCGAGATGATTGGGAAGAAGGGGAAGGACGCCATCTCCATCCCCATCCCCTTCATCGACATCCCCCGCTTCAAGTACGGCCACAAGGAACAGGGTGGCGTCGGACAGGGTGACGGCGAGGTCGGCCAGCAGCTCGGCCCCGGGGCGGTGGAGCCCGGGGAGGGCAAGCAGGCCGGCCAGGGTGAAGGCGACCACGCCCTGGAGGTGGACGTCACGCTCGACGAGCTCGCCCAGATTCTGGGCGAGGAGCTGCAGCTGCCCAACATCGAGCGGCGGCAGAACGAGCGCATCATCACCCAGAAGATCCGCTACACCGGCGTCAACACCACCGGCCCGGAGTCGCTGCGGCACTTCAAGCGGACCTTCAAGCAGGCCCTGCGGCGGCAGATCGCCGCTGGCACGTATGACCCGGCGCGGCCCGTCATCATCCCCACGCGCGAGGACCGCCGCTACCGCAGCTACAAGCTCCAGGACCTGCCGGAGACGAACGCGGTCATCATCTACATGATGGACGTGTCCGGCTCCATGGGTGACGAGCAGAAGGAGATCGTCCGCATCGAGAGCTTCTGGCTCGATACCTGGCTGCGCCACCAATACAAGGGCCTGGAGGCGCGCTACATCATCCACGACGCGGTGGCGCGCGAGGTGGACCGCGACACGTTCTTCCACACCCGCGAGTCTGGCGGGACGATGATCTCCAGCGCCTACAAGCTCTGCCGGGACATCATCCTGGCGGACTACCCGAAGAGCGCGTGGAACATCTACCCGTTCCACTTCAGCGACGGGGACAACTGGAGCGCGGACGACACGCGGCAGTGCATTGAGATGCTGCGAAGCGACGTGCTGCCCAACGTCAACCAGTTCGCCTACGGCCAGGTGGAGTCACCCTACGGCAGCGGCCAGTTCATCAAGGATCTGCGCGAGGCGGTGGGGGACACGCCCAACGTCGCGCTGAGCGAAATCGCGGACAAGGACGCCATCTACGCGTCCATCAAGGACTTCCTCGGCAAGGGCCGCTGACTTCAGCGGGCCTTTCCCACCGGAGCGACTGCCCGATGCCCAAGAGCCTCACCCCTCGCCTCGCCGCGCTCCGGGACGAAATCCATGGCTACGCCAAGGAGTTCGGCCTGGACTTCTTCGACACCCGCTTCGAGATGGTGTCCTACGACGAGATGAACATGGTGGCCGCCTACGGCGGCTTCCCCACCCGCTATCCCCACTGGCGCTGGGGCATGGAGTACGAGCAGCTCGCCAAGGGCTACGAGTACGGGCTGAGCAAGATCTACGAGCTCGTCATCAACAATGACCCTTGCTACGCCTACTTGATGGAGAGCAACCCGGAGGTGGACCAGAAGCTCGTCATGGCCCACGTCTATGGCCACTGCGACTTCTTCAAGAACAACTTCTCCTTCCGGCACACCAACCGCCGGATGATTGATGAGATGGCCAACCACGCCACGCGGGTGCGGCGCTGGGTGGACAAGATTGGCGTGGAGAAGGTCGAGGACTTCATCGACCGGACGCTGAGCCTGGAGAACCTCATTGACCAGCACGCGCCGCACATCCGGCGCAACCCGGACCCGAAGAAGGCCGAGGACGAGCTCAAGGCCAACGAGCGCGTGGAGGGCTTCAAGGTGGGCCGCGAATACATGCGCGGCTACATCAACCCGTCCGAGTTCCTCGACTTCCAGCGAAAGAAGGTGGAGGACGAGAAGCAGCGCGCCAAGCAGTTCCCCGAGCGTCCGCAGCGCGACGTGCTGCTCTTCCTCTTGGAGGAGGCGCCGCTGGAGCCGTGGGAGGCGGACATCCTCGCCATTCTGCGCGACGAGGCCTACTACTTCGCGCCCCAGGGCCAGACGAAGATCATGAACGAGGGGTGGGCCAGCTACTGGCACTCCACCATCATGACGCGCCGAGCCCTCAAGGACGACGAAATCATCGACTACGCGGACCACCACTCCGGCACCATGGGGACCCGCCCTGGCGCCATCAACCCGTACAAGCTGGGCATCGAGCTGTGGCGGGACATCGAGGAGCGGTGGAACAAGGGCCGCTTCGGCAAGGAGTGGGACGAGTGCGACGATTTGCGCGCGCGCCGCTCCTGGGACAAGAAGCTGGGCGCGGGCCGCGAAAAAATCTTCGAGGTCCGCAAGCACTACAACGACATCACCTTCATCGACACGTTCCTGACGCCCGAGTTCGCGATGGAGCAGAAGCTCTTCGTGTACGGCTTCAACGACAAGCGCAATTCGTGGGAGATCCTCGACCGCGAGTTCAAGAAGGTGAAGAACAAGCTCCTCCAGGGGCTCACCAACTTCGGCCAGCCCATCATCGAGGTGGTGGACGGCAACTTCGAGAACCGCAGCGAGCTCTTGCTGGCGCACCGCCACGACGGGCAGGACCTCAAGGGCGACTACGCGCGCGAGACGCTGCGCAACCTCCAGTCGCTCTGGCGCCGGCCCGTCAACATCCTCACGCGGTACGACCACAAGGCCGCCATGCTGCGCTTCGACGGGCAGACCCACTCGGAACGAAAGGTGGAGCTCTGAGCGCCCCTGCCCTGGCGGCGCTCAAGCAGCCAGGCAGCCGAGCCTGAGAAATTTCCCGGCCCTCCGCTGGGCGAGCGCCAGGGTGTCCACTACACTCGGCCGCCGTCCCATGAGAATCGCTCCCCTGCTCTGCCTGGCCGCCGCGCTGCTGGCTTCGACGTCCGAAGCCGCCGTCCGTTACGTCATCAAGAACCGCCGTATCGAGCCGCGCCAGACGCTCGCGCAGGCGCTGCACGACGCGAAGCTCCCGGACGCGCAGGTGGCCGCCGTCATCTCCGCGCTGGAGGGCGTGTTCGACTTCCGCAAGTCGCGCGTGGGTGACCAGCTGCGGCTCGTCATGCGCGACGGGGAGCTGGACTTCTTCGACTACCGCCAGAGCATGGTGGACGAGTGGCAGGTCCGCCGCGACGGCGAGAAGTACGTGGGCAGCAAGCGCGCCATCGAGGTGGAGAAGCAGGTCGCCGTGGTGGCGCTGGAAATCCAGTCGTCACTGTACGAGGCGGCGATGGACGCCGGAGAGGACCCGGCCATCGGCATGGTGCTGGCGGACGTGTTCGCCTGGGACATCGACTTCTACCGGGACGTGCGCAAGGGCGACACGGCGCGCGCGCTGGTGGAGAAGTTCGTCTCCAAGGGCCGCCTGCTGCGCTACGGCGACGTGCTGGCGGCGACGTACACGGGCGGCCTGGTGGGCCAAAAGAAGGTGTACCGCTACGTGCTCCCGGACGGGCAGCCCAACTACTTCAACGAGGAGGGCGCCAGCGCGAAGAAGACCTTCCTCAAGACGCCGCTGAAGTACGCCAACGTCACCAGCCGCTTCGGCTCGCGCTTCCACCCGGTGCTCAAGTACCTCAAGGCCCACAACGGCGTGGACTACGGCACCCCCATTGGCACCCCGGTGTGGGCGGTGGCGGACGGCACGGTGACGCAGGCGGGCTACGCGGGCGCCGCCGGCAACATGGTCGTCATCCGCCACGCCAACGGCTTCGAGACGCAGTACATGCACCTGTCGCGCTTCGGAGAAGGCGTCCGCGCGGGCGCCCGCGTGCGGCAGAAGCAGGTCATCGCGTACTCCGGCAACACCGGCCGCTCCACCGGGCCGCACCTGCACTTCGGCCTCAAGCGCAACGGCCGGTACACCAACCCGCTCAACCAGCAGTACCCCCGCGCGGACCCGCTGCCCAAGGAGCTGCTGCCGGACTTCCTCGCCAGGGCGCAGGCGCTGACGGGGCAGATGGAGGCCGTGTCCATGGCCGCCGTCGCCGGGCAAGCCGCGGCCATGCCGTGACGCGGGCCTACTCCCAGGTGATGACGTAGTCGGCGCCCGTCACGCCGCGAGGCGTGCCCACCACCCGGCTCTTGCAGCCGACGACGCTCAGCGCCTCCTGCAAGACGCCCTCGTGGTACTGCACCGGCTGCATGTCCCCGTGGAAGGCCAGGCGCACCTGCTGGTCTCCCAGCACGGCGAACTCACGCCGGCCGTAGTTCACCAGCGTCGAGTACGCGGTGGGCGCGTGGGAGAGGAGCCGCTTGGGGTCGCCCTTGCCGATGAGCCGGTTGAGCGTCTGCCCCACCGTGGACTGGAAGAAGTGCGTGACGGCCGCCGCGCCGCAGGCCCGCACCGCGTCCTCCATGGAGCCGTAGACGGGCGTGAGCGCCTCCGACGTCGCGTACAGGAGGCGCAGGGCGTCCGCGGCCGGATAGGAGAAGAAGTCCACCGGGGAGCGCTTGAAGAAGGGCTCACGCAGCCGCGTGGCCGCGTCCGCGCCCAGCTTCTTCTCCGTCAGGTTGAACACCGCGTTGAAGACGAGCCCGCGCACCGTGTCTTCGGGGCGGATGATGGCCAGCCGTTGTTCGAGGTCGTTCTTCGGAAAACCCATGGCGGATTGATTTCTACATCAATCCGTCTCCGGGTTGGCGCGCCATCCACCGGCAGGCAGTCCGCCGCCCTTCCAGGTGAGCTGTCCCAGGGGGCAAAGCCGCGCTTTACCGGTGCGATGCGAGACACGGCTGCGCTAGCCTGACGCACCTTCGCGTACCCGGGAAAGCCCGGGGCCCGCGAAGCCCTGAACCCGCAGCATCTACGTCCAGAGATACCCAGCGACATGGCCCCTCCTGCCTCCGCCTCCCAGCAGCCCCGCCCCGCCCAGCCGGCCCAGACCGACGACAGCGGGCGCGTCGGGCACGACGCGGCCAGCCTGCGCCGTTCCTTCCTCGACCACGTGCGCTATTCGCGCGGAAAGAACTACGAGTCCTCCACCCCGCATGACCGCTTCATGGCGCTGTCGCTCGCGGTGCGGGACAGGCTGGCGGACCGGTGGGTGAAGACGTCGCGCACGTACTATGAAAAGGACGTCAAGCGCGCCTACTACCTGTCCGCGGAGTACCTGCTGGGTCGGGCCCTGGGAAACAACCTGCTGAACCTGGGGATGTACGAAGCGGCGGCCGAGTCCATGCAGGAGGTGGGGGTGGACCTCACCAACTTGCTGGAGATGGAGCCGGACGCGGGCCTGGGCAACGGCGGTCTGGGCCGCCTGGCCGCGTGTTTCATGGAGTCGCTGGCCACGCTGGCCTACCCCGGCATGGGGTACGGCATCCGCTACGAGTTCGGCATCTTCACGCAGGACATCGTCGACGGGTACCAGGTGGAGCGCGCCGACGAGTGGCTCAAGTTCGGCAACCCGTGGGAAATCGTCCGGCCGGAGAAGGCGGTGCCGGTGCGCTTCTTCGGGCGTGTGGAGCACCACCAGGGGCCGGATGGCCGCCCCGTGGCGCGCTGGGTGGGCGGCAAGACGGTGGTGGGCGTGCCGTATGACACGCCCATCGCCGGGTACCACAACAACACCGTCAACACGCTGCGGCTGTGGCAGGCGCGGGCCTCCGAGGAGTTCGACCTGCTGCTGTTCAACGCGGGCGACTACGAGCGCTCCGTGGTGGAGAAGAACGACTCGGAGGTCATCTCCAAGGTCCTCTACCCCAACGACGCGTTCCAGGCCGGCAAGGAGCTGCGGCTCAAGCAGCAGTACTTCTTCGTCGCGTGCTCCATCGCGGACATCGTCCGGCGCTACCTGAAGAACCACACCGACTTCCGGGACTTCTCCCGCAAGGCGGCCATCCAGCTCAACGACACGCACCCGGCCATTGGCGTGGCGGAGCTGATGCGCGTGCTGGTGGATGAGAGGCGCCTGCTCTGGGACGAGGCGTGGACGATTACCCAGGAGACGTTCGGCTACACCAACCACACGCTGCTGGCCGAGGCGATGGAGCGGTGGCCGGCGACGCTCTTCGAGCGGCTGCTGCCCCGCCACCTGGAAATCATCTACGAAATCAACACGCGCTTCCTGCGGCAGGTGCAGATTCGCTACCCGTACGACCAGGAGAAGATGCAGCGGATGAGCCTGGTGGAGGAAGGGGCCGAGAAGAAGATTCGCATGGCCCACCTCGCCGTCGTCGGCAGCCACAGCGTCAACGGCGTGGCCGCGCTGCACACCGACCTGCTGCGCCGGGACGTGCTGACGGACTTCGCGGCCATGAACCCGGAGCGGTTCAACAACAAGACGAACGGCGTGACGCCGCGCCGCTGGCTGGCGTGGTGCAACCCCCGCCTGTCCAAGCTGATTACGTCCCGCATCGGCGAGGGCTGGGCCACGGACCTGGACAAGCTCACGAAGCTGGAGGCGCACGCGGAGGACCCGGAGTTCCGCAAGGCCTTCCGCGACGTGAAGCGCGCCAACAAGGAGGACCTGGCCCGGCACATCCGGGACTTGCGCTGGGTGCAGCTCAATCCGGACGCCATCTTCGACGTCCAAATCAAGCGCCTGCACGAGTACAAGCGCCAGCTCCTCAACGCGCTGCACATCGTCGCGCTGTGGATGAAGGCGCGCAGGGACCCTTCCACCATCATCCACCCGCGGGCGTTCATCTTCGGCGCCAAGGCGGCGCCGGGCTACCACCTGGCGAAGCTGACCATCCGGCTCATCAACGGCATCGCCGAGGTGGTGAACAGTGACGCGGGCACCACGGGCCTGCAGGTGGTGTTCGCCCCCAACTACCGGGTGAGCCTGGCCGAGCGCATCATCCCCGCCGCCGACGTGTCCGAGCAGATCTCCACCGCGGGCATGGAGGCGTCCGGCACCGGCAACATGAAGCTGATGCTCAACGGCGCGCTGACGCTGGGCACGCTGGACGGCGCCAACGTGGAGATTCGCGACGCGGTGGGTGATGAGAACTTCTTCCTCTTCGGCCTCACCGCGGACGAGGTGATTGCCCGCAAGCGTGAGGGCTACCGCCCGCGCGACGTGTACAGCCAGCACCAGGAGCTGCGCGAGGCGCTGGACCTCATCTCCACTGGCTTCTTCTCCCCGGAGGACAAGCACCTCTTCAAGCCGCTGGTGGACAGCCTCCTGGAGGAGGACCGCTACCTCATGCTGGCGGACTTCCCGTCCTACATGGCGAAGCAGGAGGAGGTCGCGCAGGCCTACAAGGACGCGGACGGCTGGGCGCGCAAGTGCATCATCAACGTGGCGCGCGGCGGCATCTTCTCCTCGGACCGGACCATCAAGCAGTACGCCGAGGAGATCTGGCGCATCCAGCAGACGCCGGTGGAGCCGTAGCCACGCGTCCCCTTCCGGCCGGTGACGATGCCGGCCGGCAGTGCGCTGGCGGCGCCACTGCGCTTCAGCGAACGCCCCATGCGTCCAGTTCCACGCAAGGCACCGGAGGGCGATTGGCATGGGAGCCGCCACGTCCGAGGACCCGGCGGCATGAGCCTGCAAGCCAACCGAGTGCTGGGGACGAGCGCCGCCATCCTGGGCCTGCTCGTGGGATGGCGACTCATCCCCATGGGACAGACGTCTGGCGCGCCTCCCGCCCCTGGCACCGCGAGTGCCCAGGGCCGCGGCCTTCCTGCCCCCGGGGCCCCCCCGGCGAGCCGTCCGCCCATGCCAGGCGCCGTCAACGCAGCCGCCCCAGCGGCGGAGTCCCTGGACGTGGAGTGGGAGGTGCTGCGCCTCTCACTGCTCGAGCGCTTCGGCTCGCGGCTGCATGAACCGTCCGTCCAGCTCCGGATGCTGGAGCAGCTCATGCGGTATTTCCAGACGCGCTCGCCGGACCGGTGGCGAGAAGAACTCCAGACCTTCCTTCGCAAAGCCTTTCCCAGTCAGCACGAAGCGCTGGCCGCCCTGCTGCGCGACCGTCTGGACTACGAGAAGTGGGTGAAGGACAACGACGCCTACCTGCGAGGGTTGGACTCGAAGCAGCGGCGTGCCGCCGTCTGGGATGCGCGCAACCGGCTCTTCGGGAAGGAGACGGCGCAGCGCCTCTGGGCATCGGAGTTGAAGCACCAGGCGCTGGTGGACGCGCTCCAGGTGATTGACGCGAGGCAGGACCTGCCCCTCCCGGAGAAGCTGGCTGCCTACAAGGCGCGGCTGGGGGAGGTCTACGGAGACGGGGCACCCGCGCAGCTCGCCCGGCATCCGCAGGAGGCGATGAACCGCTTCCTGGCGCTTCCCTCCGTCCAGCGCGAGCTGACGGGCATGACACCGGCCGAGCGCGCGCGCAGCTTGTGGGCCGTGCGCCAGGAACTGGGGCTCGATGACGAAGCGCTGCGGCGCTGGGACGCGCTGGACCAGACGCGGGAGGCCCGCTGGGAGGCGGGCCTCCGGTACATGGCGGAGCGTACAGCGCTGGCACGGACGCTCTCCGGCGATGCGCTGGAGGCCCGGCTCCAGGAGGTGCGCGCCCGCTACTTCGGCACCGAGGCGGACGTCATCGCCCAGGAGGAGGCCAGTGGCCTCTTCCGCTTCACGCGCCCCCGGCAGTGGGGGCGCAACTGAAGCGCGGACGGGGCGTCACGCCGCCTGGTTGAGCCACTCCTCGTAGGCGCGGAAGTCGTAGTCGCGCCCCAGGAAGGCATTCACCAGCCGGGCCGCGTCGTCGGAGCCACCCGGCTCCAGCACCGCGCGCCGGTAGGCCTGGGCGGGCTCCGGGGCCAGCAGCCCCTTCTGCTGGAACACCGTGAACAGGTCCTTCGCGATGACGAGCGACCACATGTACGTGTAGTAGTTGGAGGAGTACCCGTCGAGGTGGCCGAAGGAGAGGTGGAAGTAGGTGCCCTCCACGTACGGGAAGGGCGTGAACTTCCCCTGGAGCTCGCGCACGAGCGACACCGTGTCCACGCCCTCCGGCTTGCGCCGGTACAGCTCCAGGCTGAGCGCCGCGTAGAACATCTGCTGGCGCACCCACAGCCCCTTGCCGAACTCCTCCGCGCGGCGCATGCGCTCCACCACGTCCGCGGGGATGGGCTCGTTCGTCTGGTGGTGCCGGGCGAAGGTCTGGAGGCTGGCGGTGTCACGCGCCCACTCCTCCAGCATCTGCGACGGCGCCTCCACGAAGTCCCACTCCGTGCGCACGCCGGACACGCCCGCCCAGCGCGTGTGGCCGCCGAAGATGTGGTGCAGCAGGTGGCCGAACTCGTGGAAGAAGGTCTCCACGTCGCTGTGCTGGAGCAGCGCGGGCTCCGCGCCGGGACGGGGGAAGTTGCAGACCAACACCCCTTCCGGCAGCCGCCGGCCCGACTTCCCGCTGGTCAGCGTGAACTGGGCGGCGTGCTTGTACTTGTCGTCGCGCGGGTGCATGTCCAGGTAGAAGCGCCCGCGCAGCGTGGTGCCCTCGAACACGTCGTAGGCCTCCACGTCCGGGTGCCACACCGGCGCGTCCGCGACGCGGCGGTAGGTGACGCCGAACAGGCGCGCCGTCAGGTCGAGCACGCCCTGCTTCACGCGCGTGTACTCGTAGTAGGGCCGCACCACCTGCGAGTCGAAGGCGTACTGCTCCGCCTTCACGCGGTCCTCCAGGTACGCCTGGTCCCACGGGTTGACGCGCTCGGCGCCGGGGACGTCACGGCGCTTGCGCTCCAGCAGCGTGGCGTAGTCGCGCTCCATGCGCGCGCCGGACGCGGCGGCGATCTTCTCGATGAAGTCCGAGGCGGCCCGCTCGTCCCGAATCATCTTGTCCTCAGTCGCGTAGGCCGCCCAGCTCCGGTAGCCCAGCAGCGTGGCCAGCTCGTTCCGGCGGGACACCATGCGGTGCAGGACGTCCGCGTTGGCGGGGTGGCCGCGCTGGCGGAAGACGCGCCACAGCTGCTCGCGGGCCTGGGCATCCCGCGAGTACGTCATGAAGGGGACGATGTCCGGGTAGTCCGTGGTGATGCGCACCTTGCCGTCCGGCCCGGGCGGGTGGGCGCGCACGTAGTCATCGGGCAGGCCCTCCAGCGCGGACGGCGCCAGCGCCTCCGTGCGCGTGTCCTGGCGGATGTTGCGGCTGAACTCCTGGCCGATGCGGACCAGCTCCTCCTGGAGCGCCTTCACCCGGGCGCGGGTGGCGTCATCCCGGTCCACGCCCGCGCGGCGGAACTCGCGCAGCACCTTCTCCATCCACTTGCGCGTGGCGGCGTCCTCGCCGGACAAATCCAGCGCGGCCAGCACGTCATAGACGCCCCGGTCCATGCGGATGTCGTTGCCGAGCGTCTCCAGGGCCTGCTCGGCGGCCTCAGCGGCCTCGCGCATGGCGGCGTCCGGGTGCGCATGGCGGGCGACGCTGGCGCGGGCTCCGGCGTCGTCGAGCGCGGCCGTGGCCTCGTCGTAGAGCTCCAGCACCTCGCGCGTAATGTAGGGGGGACGGAGGGCCTTGAGCTGGGCGATTCCCGCTCGGGCGGCGGCCATGGCCTCCTCACCGGCGCGCGTGAATTCGGCCGGCGGACAGGTGACGAGGCGGGCGGCGTCGGGGACTTGGCTCTCTGACACAGTCTGCTCCTGGACGTGGTGACGGCGAAGGTACGGCCGCAAAGGTAATGCGCCGGACGCCGGGGAGCAGCAGGGATTGGCGGCGGAAATACAAGAGGCCGCCCGGCGCATGCACGCCCGGCGGCCTCCGTGAGACACGCGGTGCTCCCAGCCCGGCTACGGCCGTTCCGTCGGGCTCAGTGAGTTCTGTGGCTGACGGACGGCCCGTTGCACGAAGTCCGCGCCGTTGTCGTCAGAGTCCCAGCCGTTGCCGAAAGACGCGTCAGCGCCGCCCTCCGCCATGGTGGCGACGGTCGAGGTGTCCAGGGCCTTCCGCTCCAGGCTGCCGCCCGTCGCAGGGTGAGAGGGCGCCGAGGTGCCTTCTGGCGAGTTCCCGGTGCCCCACGCCACCTTGTCCACCGCCACGTCATTGACGTTGGTGGTCAGGCCAGGCCCGATGCGGATGTGACCTCCACCCGTCGTGGAGGCCGAGGCGTCGAACGAATAGGCCAGGTCCCGCGCCACGGAACCGCTGTAGTTGCTGCCCCCCAGGAGGAAGTACCCATGGGCGCGGATGACAGTCCCGGCGGGAATGGTGACGGTGCCGGCGTAAGCGGGCCCTGTCGCGGACTTGTACTGCACCTGCCAGTCGCTGAGGTCCACGTCGGTGTCCGTCGGGTTGTAGAGCTCGATGAACTCATCGGTCGCCGCGGTCCCGGTTCCGTTGCCGCCGCTCACCTCGCTGATGACGACGTGGTTGGCCACGGGGGGCGGCGACACCACCGTCACCGTGCCGTAGTTGCCCGTGCTCGCCTCCGCGACGACGCCGTCCTGGTCGCAGTACACCCACGCCTGAGCCGACTCGGGCCCTTGCGTGAAGCGGTAGCGGAAGCCGTAGATGTAGCTGCCCGGCGCCTCGATGTTCAGCGGAGCCACCAGCTCATCGTTGTTGCCCGGCGTGGCGTACCCCGCGTTCGGCTGCGCCGGCACCCACGTCCACGACTCCGGTGAGGCCGCGTCGGCTCCATAGCCCAGCTCCGCCACCAGGTGCGGGAAGCCGTCGTTGCCGTTCGTGTTCCGGGTGCTCACCTGGGGCTCGTAGAACTGGCTGTAGACGGCCTCCGCGTGGCCCGCCTGGATGGGCGTGGCGAAGGACTTCGGATACTGGATGGCGCAGTAGTCCACCGGGCCGGTGAGCTCCACGCCGCAGGACGCGTTGGCGCCGCCCGGCGTGCCCTGTCCGCCGCCCGAAAGCGGCGCCTCTGAATCACACCAGTACCAGGCGTGCTGGCTGGCCCGCGTCCCCACCACCACGGACGACAGGTTCATCGAGCGCCCCGTCGTCTGCGGGAAGGAAGCCGAGTACGCCACGTCATCCACCACGGTAGCGCCCATCTCGACGAAGAGGTGCCCCGAATGGCCAAGCTCGAAGAGCGTGCTCCCGTAGCCGTACTGGGCCGCCACGCCGCCGTTGGTGGCCACCTCCGTGTTGTTCGCGAGGACGAAGGTGCCTCGCCCCGAAACGATGAGCGGCCGGTCACCGGTCGTCAGCACGCTGAAGTCCGTCTCGCCGCCCGCGCCATCGTCGAAGCGGATGCGCAGGTTCGCGACGTCCCTCGGTCCGTCGACGGTGCTGGTCAGCTCGATGTATTCGGTGGTGTTCGCATCCGGGCGGTGCATCACCTCGCTGATGACCAACTCACCCGCCGCGGGCGCGGGCGCCGTGGCACAGGTGCCCTCGAAGCAGACGCCGTCCTGGCCCGGACAGAGCTCCGAGGTGGGCGTGTACTCGCACTCCGCCAGGCCCGCCGTCACCACGCACGCCTCCGCGTAGGTGACACGCTGCACGCCATCCTCATCACACTCCGGCGCGCGCGGCGTGCAGACGACATCGCCGCAGGGCCCCGGCACCTCGATGGAGACGAACGCCACGGTGCTGCCGTTGTTCGCGCCGTCGAAGACGCGGAGCCCGAAGTATCCGGTAGCAGCCTGGGACGGCGGCAGGGCGTGAATCACTTCCTCCGCCTGCCCCGGCGCCCGTGGCGCCGCCGTGGGCACCTCGCTGGCCAGCGCGAAGCTCTGCGCGTCCATGGGCCCGGCGCTGTAGCGCAGCTCGTAGCGGGCGGCGTTGCCCACGACGCCGTTGTCTCCCGTGGCCAGCCACGTCAGGCGGACCGTCGTGTTGTCCACCAGGCTGGCGCTCAACACGGGCTCGGCGGGCGCGACATCGTCGGTGATGGTGACCATCGTATCGACGGAGGGCAGCGCCGGGCTCTCCGTGGTCGCGGAGAGGACGAAGCTGCCCGCCTGGTCCACCGTGAGGTCGGTGAAGACGGCCACGCCCGCCACCGGCGCCACCGTCAAGGTGCCGCCCAGCGTCACCCCCGGCGCGCCCACCAACTGGAGCGTCACCGACGGCGCCGTGACATTCGACACATTGCCGAACCCATCCTGCAGCGCCACCCGCGTCTCGGACAGCGGCGCCAGGACGGTGCCCGGCTCCGGAGGAGCGACGAACACGAGCTGCACGGGCTCGCCCGCCTCCACGGTGAAGTCATACGTGTCGGCCACCGCGGCATCGCCGTCCGTGAACGTCACCGACTGCGCACCCGCCGTTTCAAAGGTGATGGTGAAGGTGTGCACGCCCTGGTCCGCCTCGGTGTACGTGTACGTCGACAGCGGCGCGGCTTCCGGGTCCGTCGACGTGGGCTCCACCGTCCCCTCGTACGCCGTCAGCACGTTGCCGAAGCGGTCCTGCGCGGAGACGGTGAAGGACTGGGGCTCGCCCGCGACACTGGGCTCCGTCGGCCCCACGACGGACAACGCCGCGAGGAGTCCAGGCTGCACCGTCACGGAGTCCATCCCCGTCAGCGTCGCCGTCAGGGTGTCCGTGACGACGAGCTGACCGCTGCCCACCGCGGCGAACGTCACATTGAAGAGGCGCTGGCCAGCGTCCGACTCGGTGAAGGTGTAGTCCGAAGGCACGGTGGCCTGGGCGTCCCCCGGAACCTCGAAGTGGACGGTGCCCTGGTAACCCGAGGCGAGGTTGCCGTGTGCATCCCGCACCGACACGGTGGCCGCCACGGGCTCGCCCGCGAGGGTCGTCGCGGAGTCCAGTTGCACCGTCAACTGCACAGCGGGGCCAGACAGGACCTGGGTGCTCACCGTCGCCGTCAGCCCCGCGTTGCCCGCATCCCGCACCGTCACCGAGCGCGCCCCAGAGGTCACCAGCGTCACCGAGAACGTGTGCTGCCCCGCGTCCTGCCCGGGAACGAAGGTGTAGTCCGCGGGCAGCGTCGCCTCCGGGTCATCCGACTCGAAATGCACCGTGCCGGTGTAGCCCGTGACGAGGTTGCCGAAGCCATCTCGCGCGGTGACAGTGAGGCTCTGCGCCTCGCCAGCCGCCACCTCCGAGGGGAGCGCGCTCAGCGTCAACTCAGCGGCAGCCCCCGTGCTCACCTCCACCTCGAGCGTGTCGGTCAGCTCCGGCTGCGCCGTGTCCTCCACGGTGACGCTCTGGGCTCCCGCAGTCAGCAGCGTCACGCCGCTGAAGGTCCGCTGCCCCGCATCCGCCGAGGTGAACGTGTGGTCGCCCGGCAGCTCCGCCTCGGCGTCGGTGGACGTGAAGCGCACCGTGCCGGTGTAGCCCGTGGCCACGTTGTCGAAGGCGTCATGAGCCGTCACCACCACACTGCCCTCGGCGCCCGCTGCCACCGGTGAGGCCAGGCCCGTGAGCGCCAGTCGGACGGCGTCGCCCGGCTCAATGGTGAACGTGTCGCTGGGCTCCGGGTTCAGCCCCGTGGCCAACGCGATGAAGCGGTGCGTTCCCGCCTGCTCCACCACCACGCCGGAGAAGGTCGCCACGCCCGCGACCGCCGCCACCTGCAACGGCGTGAAGCCGGGCACATCCTCCAGCGAGAGCGTCACTGGCGACGTGGCCGTGGTGACGACCTGTCCGTCGTCATCCAGCAGCGAGACGCGGAGGTCCGGCTGCGTGTCCCCCGCGTCACCATCCACGGGCTGCTGGGAGAAGACGAGCCGCGCGACGCCCTGCACCTGCGTCTGCACCATCAAGCTGGCGGAGCGGACCGCGTTGCCCTGGTTGTCCGCCACGCGCAACGCCACATGGTAGTTCGTGCCAGGCTGAAGTCCCGTGAGGACGGCGGCCTCCTGCGTGCCAGCCTCCGCGGGCTCGCCCAGGCCGCCCACCGGCGTCGCCTGGTTGAAGTCCGCGTCCGTCTCAATGGGGTTCAGCGAGTAATGCAGCGCATGCGACGCGGCCCGCCCCTGGTCGCCGTCATCACCCACGGCCGTCCAGGACACCGTGACGCTGTCGGGCGTGGCCGCGGTCGCGGCGAGGACAGGGATGGCGGGGAACACGTTATCGACGATGTCGAGGTCCGTGCTCGTGGCGGGCGTCAGTCCCTCCGCAGTGGCCTGGAGCTGGTAGCGGCCCTCCGTCTCCACATGCACGCTGGAGAAGGACGCCAGCCCCTCCACGGGCGCCACCTCGGTGACACCGCGCAACGGCACTCCGCCCGCCGGCGCCAGGGACAGCGTCACCGAAGGCGCGCCCACGGGCGTCCGGTTGCCGTGCGCATCCTGGAGCACCACCTCCACCGCGGTCAGCGCGGCGCGCACGGACGCATGCGAGGGCACGCGCGCGAAGGCCAGCGCCGCGGTCCGGTCCGCCGTGACGCGCACGTCCTGGCGCCCCGCCAGGCCCGCCTGCGCGGCGTCCTGCACGTCGACCCGCTGGGTGCCCGCCCGCCGGAGGGTGATGCCCGTGAAGCGGAAGCGGCCCGCGTCCGCCTCCGTGAAGATGTGCCCGCCCGGCAGCGTGGCCGTGGCGTCAGAGGACTGCACGCTCAGCGTGCCGCGATAGCCACTGGCGACGTTGCCGAACGCGTCACGCACCGTCACCTCCGCATCGTGCGAGGAGCCCGCGATGGCGTTTGGCGGCAGCCCCGTCACCTCGACGGTGGCGGCGGCTGCTGGCGTCACGTCGAACGAAGGACTGACGGCGCCCTCGACGCCGGTGGCCTCGGCCTTGAGCTGATAGCCCAGGCCCGCGCGCGTCAGCACCACTTCCTGGAAGCGGGCGACGCCGTCCACGGCCTGAGCCCGGAGCGTGCCTCCCAGGGAGGCCCCACCCGGGCCAGCGGCCAGCGAGAGCGTCACCTCGCCGGTGATGGACGGAACCCGGCGGCCGTCGGCGTCCCGGAACTCGACGTCCAGTCCACCCATGGGTGCACCGGCTCGGGCCGCCAGCGAGGACGCCGCGAAGGCCAGCCGAGAGGCCCGCGGTACGGTGAAGCCGACGACGGGACGCGAGCCCAGCACCACCGCGCCGCCCTCGGCATCCACCGAGGCCGTCACCCGCTTCGAGCCGCCTCGCGTGGACACCACGGACGCGGTCGCCACGCCCTGGGCGTTCGTCCGGTCCGCCGGCTGCGTCACGGTGTTCCCGTCGCCGGAGACCTCCACCCGCACCGCGCGGCCCTCCATGGGCGAGCCGTCCTTCTGCCGCACCGTCACGGTGATGGTGACCGCGTCCACCCCGTCCGCCAGCACCTGCTCCACCCGGTCCACCTGCACCGTGGAGAGCGCCGCGTCGGGCAGGGACTTCGCTGGCGGAGGGAACGGCGGCGTGGCGCTGTCACCACACCCCACCAGCACAACGCCGAGGCACAGCACGCCCAACCCCAGCAACCGGGTGAGCGCGAGAGGACAACGGGACATGAGCGGCTCCGGGAACGAACGGACCCCGCACGGAAGAGAGCACTCGCGAGGTCCCAGTGCCTTCTACCAGACAAGTCCCTTCACCACGTAGACCCCCACCAGAGCTTTGCATCCCGGGTGGAACCCGCGGGGTTGTCGTGACCCATGTCCCGTCAGGCGCGGCCCGCTACATGCCGAGCGCGGCCATGAGCGCGCCGCCGCCCAGCAGGGACTGGCCGCCGTCGCAGACCATGATGGAGCCGGTGATGTAGGACGAGCCTTCCGACGCCAGGAAGAGCGCGAGCTGGGCGATGTCCTGCTTCTTCCCGAAGCGCTGGAGCGGCAGGGCCTGGGCGAGCTTGTCGCGGCCCTCGTCGCTGGGGGCCAGCCGGCGCATGCCCTCCGTGTCGTCGATGGGGCCGGGGGTAATCGAGTTGACGCGCACGCCGGAGCCGCCCCACTCGATGGCCAGCACGCGGGTGAGCATGTCCACGCCGGCCTTGGCGGCGCAGACGTGGGCCTGCATGGCCATTGGGAGATAGGCCTGGGGCGCGGAGATGTTGATGAGGGACGCGCCCGGCTTGCGCAGGTGCTCGAAGGCGGCGCGGCTGATGTTGAAGGTGCCCAGCACGTCGATGTCCATGACGGCCTTGAAGCCGTTGGAGGACATGCCCAGCGCGGGCGCGGGGAAGTTGCCAGCGGCGCCGCACACGACGACGTCCAGCTCACCGTAGGCCTCGCGCACCGTCTGGAGCGCCTTCTCCACCGCGGCGAAGTCCCGGACGTCGGCGGCCACGCCCATGGCGGTGCCGTGCGCCTGAAGCCCCTTCACCGCGGCCTCGAGCTTCTCCACGTTGCGGCCGTTGATGGCCACCTTGGCGCCCGCCTTCACGAAGGCCTCGGCGATGCCGAGGTTGATGCCACTGCTGCCGCCAGAAATGAACGCCACCTTGCCCGCGAGCAGCCCGTCCCGGAACACGCCATCAGCCATTTGGACCCGTCTCCTGTGGAAGCAACCGAGCGGGGACTTGAACAAACCCGCCGCACTGCGTCCATGACGTTCGCCGGGCCGACAGCGGAACCGGGGTCCGTATGTTAGAGGTCGCGCCATGACCCGCCGCCGCCCCGAAATCCTCGCCCCCGCAGGGGACCTCGACTCGATGAAGGCCGCGCTCGCCAGTGGCGCGGACGCCATCTATTTCGGGCTGGACGAAGGGTTCAACGCACGCGCCCGCGCGGAGAACTTCTCGCTCGCCACGCTGCCCGGGACGCTGGCGCTCGTGCACCGCGCCGGGGCTCGCGCCTATCTGACGCTGAACACCCTGGTCTTCGAGCCCGAGCTCCCGGTGGTGGAGGACATCCTGCGCCGCATCGCCGAGGCCGGCGTGGACGCGCTCATCGTCCAGGACCCCGCGATTGCGCTGGTGGCGCGCGCGGTGTGTCCACAAATGGAGGTCCATGCCTCCACGCAGATGACGATTTCGAGCGCGGAGGGCGCGCGCTTCGCCAAGGGCCTGGGCGCCACGCGCGTGGTGGTGCCGCGCGAGCTGTCTGTGGCGGAGATTCGCCGGCTGGCGTCGGAGACGGACGTGGAGCTGGAGGTCTTCATCCACGGCGCGCTCTGCATGTCGTGGAGCGGCCAGTGCCTGACCAGCGAGGCGTGGGGTGGACGCTCCGCCAACCGGGGACAGTGCGCGCAGTCGTGCCGGCTTCCGTACGATTTGGTGGTGGATGGCCAGACGCGGGAGCTGGGGGACGTGCAGTACCTGCTCAGCCCCAAGGACCTCGCGGGGGTCATGGCGGTGCCGCAGCTCGTGGAGATTGGCGTCCACTCGCTGAAGATTGAAGGCCGGCAGAAGGGGCCGCAGTACGTCGCCACGGCGGTGCAGGGCTACCGGCGCTGGGTGGACGGCGTGTCCGCGGGGACGCCGGACACGGGCGCGCTGCGCAAGGACCTGGCGGACATGACGCTGTCGTACAGCCGGGGCTTCTCGCACGGCTTCTTCGCGGGCTCGGACCACCAGACGCTGGTGGAGGGGCGCTTCCCGAAGCACCGGGGCGCGTACCTGGGCCGCGTGGAGTCCGTGCACGGCCGCGACGTGCGCGTGGTGGACGACGTGGAGGGGCGTCCGTGGACGGGCGGGCTGGGCCAGGACGACGCGCAGGCGCGCGCGGCTGCGCCCGTGGGCAAGGTGTCCGCTCCGCTGGAGACGGAGACACCGGTGGCGGCCGAGGTGTCGCCCCGCCCCGGCATGGGCGTGGTGTTCGACGACGGGCACCCCGAGGACAAGCACGAGCCCGGCGGCCCGCTGTTCCGCGTGGAGCGCAAGGGTCGCGGCTGGGTGCTGGGCTTCGGCAATCCCGGTCCGGACATGGGCCGGGTGAGGCCGGGCCAGCGCGTCTGGATGACGAGCGACCCGTCCCTGGCGAAGCGCACGGAGGAGCTGCTGGGGCGCGGCGAGCCCGAAGGCCGCGTGCCCTTGGAGCTCACGGTGACAGGCGCCGCGGGTTCGCCGCTCACGGTGCTGGGCCGGGCGCGTGGTGGACACGTCTCCACGGTGTCCAGCGAGGTGGCGCTGGCCGAGGCGCGCGCGGGTGGCATCGACGAAGCCCTGCTGCGCGACAAGCTGGCGGCGCTGGGCGGGACGCCGTTCACGCTGACAGGCCTGGAGACGTCCGGGCTGGCGGCGGGGCTGCATCTGCCGGTGTCGGAGCTGAAGGCGCTGCGTCGCCGGCTGGTGGCGGCGCTGTCGGAAGCCGTGGCGCGCGGTCCGGTGCGGACCGTGAACGAAGGCTCCACGCTGGAGTCCCTGCGCGCGTCGCTGCGTGAGCGCGTGAAACCAGCACCCCAGGCGGTGGAGGACGTGCGCTTGCTGCCGCTGTGCCGCACGGACGAGCAGCTCGAAGCGGTGATTGCCGCGGGGCTCCCCGAGGTGGAGCTGGACTGGATGGAGCTGGTGGGCCTGCAGCGCGCGGTGGAGCGTGCGCGCGCGGCGGGGCTGCGCGTGACGATTGCCACGGTGCGCGTGCAGAAGCCGGGCGAGGAAGGCTACGACGCGCGCATCGCGAAGCTGAAGCCGGACGCGGTGCTGGTGCGGCACTGGGGCGCGATGATGCACTTCCTGGAGCGGCCTCCCGCGCCCGGGGAGACGCGCCCTGCCCTGCACGCGGACTTCTCGCTCAACGTCACCAACTCCGTGACGGCGCTGCACCTGCTGGGGCTCGGGCTGGACACGCTGACGTTCGCGCATGACCTGGACGCGGTGCAGCTCGGGGCCATGCTGGAGCACCTGCCCGCGGAGCGCTTCACGGTGACGGTGCACCACCACATCTCCACGTTCCACACCGAGCACTGCGTGTATTCCCACACGCTGTCTCACGGGCGTGACTACCGGAGCTGTGGCCGGCCGTGCGAGAAGCACCGCGTGTCCCTGAGGGACCACAAGGGGCTGGAGCACCCGGTGGTGGTGGACGTGGGGTGCAGGAACACGGTGTTCAACGCGCAGGCGCAGAGCGCGGCGTCGCTGGTGCCGTCGCTGCTCGCGCGGGGCGTGCGGCGCTTCCGGGTGGAGTTCGTGCGCGAGTCTCGCGAGGAGGCTTCGCGCGTGCTCTCCGCGTACCAGGAGCTGCTGGCGGGCCGAATCTCCCCCGCCGAGGCAGTGCGCCGCGCGGCGGTCCACGAGCAGTTCGGTGTGACGAAGGGCACGATGAAGGTGCTCAACCCCAGCTCCACCGTGCAGCGCTGACGCTGAAGGCGACCGCGCTCAGCGGGAGCCCGTGGGCACGGCGCGGCGTGAGAAGCGCAGGACAGCCCGGAACACGTCTTCCGTGGCGTCCGCGTCCAGCCCCTGCGCCTCGGCCCACTGGCGCCGGGTCTCCAGCAGGCTCGCCTCGCGCTCCGCGTCGGGCAGCGGCAGTCCGTGCTCGGACTTCAGGTGGGCGGCTTGCTGGATGAGCTGAGCGCGACGATTCAGGAGCTGCACCAACTCCTGGTCCAACGCGTCCACGCGCTCCCGGACTTCCGTCAGCCCAGGCGGCGCGGCGACAGGCTCCGGGGTACCCGAGCGCCCTGACTCACAGCCCAGGTGGAGCTGCGTGAGGGCATCCAGCAGCCGCACCCGCGCGTCCCGCGCGTAGGGGTTCTCCGACTGCACGACGCCGAAGAGGTGGGGCACCTCCAGCCGCGCGTACTCCTCCAGGCGGGCCACCGGCTGGAAGCTGGGCGGCGCGAAGGGCAGGTCCTTCCCAGCCTCTGCCTTGAGCAGTCCGTGGGCCAGGAAGAAGGTGAGCACATGCGTGCGCGCCATCAGCGCGTCGTGCGCATCCGGCGACAGCTCCGTCACCTCGCAGCCGATGCGCTCGAACAGCGCCCGGGCCTTGCGCACGGCCTCCGGGTGCAGCTCATTCGGGCACACCACCGTGCGGCGCGGCAGGTCGCCCCTGGCCAGACTGGCCGGGCCGAACAGCGGATGCGTGCCTGCCCAGGGGATGTCTCGCCCCAGCACCGAGGCCAGCACCTGCACGGGCCTCACCTTGACGCTGCCGACGTCGAGCACCGTCTGCGTTGGCGACAGGTGCGGCCGAAGCGCCTCCAGCACCGAGCGCATGGCGGACACGGGCATGGCAAGCACCACCAGCCCGGCGCCTTCAACAGCCTGGGCCAGCGTCAATGCCCTCAGTGCCGCGGGCACGTCGTCCTGGCTCGGCTCGTACACCCGATGCCGGAGGCCCGCTTCCAGCAGGAGGCCAGACAGGGCACGGCCAAAGCGGCCGTACCCCAGCAGCGCGATGCTCTCCGTCATGTCGCCGGGCTCCGAATCCAAGGTGTTCCTGGAACTCTCGCATCGGCGACACGGGGGACGAAAGCCCCTCGGGGTGGATGCTCAACGCCCCTGGAAGTGAGGGGGACGGCGTTCCGCGAACGCGGAGAAGGCTTCGGCGAGGTCATGGGATTGGAGGAACGCGGAGTTCCACACCGCCACATAACGCAGACCATCCGCGATGGATTTGTCCGCGCAGTACTCCATGACCTGCTTGGCGCCTTGGACAACGAGCGGGGGATTCTCGGCGATGCGCTTCGCGGTCGCCCGGGCCTCCTCCAGCAGGGCCTCTGGCGTGGGGAACACCTCGTTCACCAGCCCCATGCGCAGCGCGCGCGCCGCGTCCACGTCACCGCCGGTGTAGGCCAGCTCGCGCGTGTGGCCCTCGCCGATGATGCGAGGCAGGCGCTGGAGCGCGCCCAGGTCGGCGACGATGCCTACCTTCACCTCGCGGAGGGAGAACTTCGCCTCCTGGGAGCAGTACCGGAAGTCACACGCGGCGATGAGGTCCATCCCGCCGCCGATACACCAGCCGTGCACGGCGGCGATGACGGGCTTGCGGCAGCGGGCCAGGCCCTCTGTCGCCTGCTGCATGTCGCCAATCAGCGACAGCAGCTTCAAGCGCTCCAGGGCCAGGTTGCCCTCACCGGTGAGCAGCGGCCCCAGGGACTCCATCATCCCCATGAGGTCCAGGCCGAAGGTGAAGTGCTTGCCCTCGCCGCGAATCAGAACGACGCGGACGGCGTCATCCGCATCCAGCGCGCGGATGGCCTCGGGCATCTCGCGCCAGAAGTCGGGCCCCATGGCGTTGCCCTTGCCGGGGCCGGTGAGCACCAGCTCGGCGACGCCTTCGTTCTTCTCGATGCGCAGCGACTTGTAGGTCCCGTCCATTCAGGCCTCCGATTCAAGACGTCAGCCGAACTCCACCACCCGCATGCCGAACAGGCGGTCCACCGCGAGGAGCAGGTCGTCATTCACCTGCACCTTGATGGACGTGTTGCCGATGAGCGCCTCGCCCTCGCCCTTGAAGAGCACGCTCACCGCCACGGGCGTGGCGCCGGCGTACTTCTTCGCCAGCTCGTGCAGCTTCGCCACCCGCTCCTCCGTGAGCAGGTCCGCCGGCACGCGCAGCTCCAGGCGCTTGGTGCGCTTCTCACGCACCGCCTTGAGGCTCTGGATGTCGTCGACGATGAGCTCCGGCGTCGGCGAGTCCTCGTCACGCTGGCTGATCTGCACCGTGCCGGACACCAGGATGGGGTCGTCCGACTTGAGCAGGTGCTCCCAATTCTCGAAGCCCGGCTTGGGGCCCTGCTTCGCCCACTTGCCGTCCCGGCCCATCACGTTGCGCGTGCCGTCCTTGCCCGGGAAGCACACCAGCTCGATGGAGCCGGACAGGTCCTCAATCGTCACCCACGCCATGCGCTTGCCCGTCTTCGTGGGCCGCTCGCGCAGCACCGTGACGATGCCCGCCACCGTGAGCTTGTCGTCCCTGCGCGCGCGCTGCACCGCCGTAATCGGCCGCGCGTAGCGCTTCAGCTCCTTGTCGTACTGGTGCAGCGGATGGCCGGACACGTAGAAGCCAATGGCCTCCTTCTCCAGCGACAGCCGCTCCTTCTCCGACCAGTCCTCCACCTCGACGTAGTCGTCCTTCAGCGCGCCGCCCCCGCCGTCCGAGGACGGGCCGGCCAGCATTCCGAACAGCGAGCTCTGCCCGGCCGCCTTGTCCTTCTGGCTGGCCGAGCCGCGGTTCATCGCCTTCTCGATGGTGTCGAAAATCTGCCGGCGCGAGCGCTTCTCGAAGTCGAAGGCCCCCGCCTTCACCAGCGCCTCCATCACCTTCCGGTTCACCTTGCGGCTGTCCACGCGCTCGCAGAAGTCGAACAGGCTCTTGAAGGGGCCGTCCTTGCGCGCCTCCAAGATGGACTCGATGGCGCCCTCGCCCACGCCCTTGATGGCGCCCAGACCGAAGCGAATCTTCCCGCTCACCGCGCCGAACTCCATGTCGGACTGATTCACGTCCGGCGGCAGCACCTCGAGGCCCGACTCGCGCGCCTCGCCGATGTGCTTCACCACCTTGTCCGTGTTGTCCTTCTCGCTGGAGAGAAGGGCCGCCATGAACTCGCAGGGGAAGTGCGCCTTCAGCCAGGCCGTGTGGATGGTGACCAGGCCGTAGGCCGCCGAGTGGCTCTTGTTGAAGCCGTACTCGGCGAACTTCTCCATCAGGTCGAAGATTTCACCGGCGACCTTGAGGTCGACGTTGTTCTTCGCGCAGCCCTCGAGGAAGCCGGCCCGCTCGGCCTGCATGACCTCGGCCTTCTTCTTGCCCATGGCGCGGCGGAGCAGGTCCGCGCGGCCCAGGGTGTAGCCACCCAGGACCTGCGAAATCTGCATCACCTGCTCCTGGTACACGATGACGCCGTACGTGTCCTTGAGCACTGGCTCCAGCGCGGGGTGCGGGTATGACACCTTCTCCCGGCCGTGCTTGCGGTTGATGAAGACGTCCACCATGCCGGAGTCCAGCGGACCCGGGCGGTAGAGCGCGCCGGCGGCGATGACGTCTTCAAAGCAGTTCGGCTTGAGCTTCACGACCATTTCCGTGAAGCCGCTGGACTCCATCTGGAAGACGCCGGCCGTGTCGCCCTTGGCCATCAACTCCCACGTCTTCTCGTCGTTGAGCGGAATCTCGTGCCGCGGGATGTCCTTGTCGTGGTTGCGCTTCACCAGATTCAGCGCGTGCTGAATCACCGTGAGCGTCTTCAGCCCGAGGAAGTCGAACTTCACCAGGCCGGCCGCCTCCACCTCGTCCTTGGCGAACTGGGTGATGAGCGTCTTCTCACCGGGCGGCTGGTAGACGGGCACGAACTCCCAGAGCGGCTTGTCGGCAATCACCACGCCGGCGGCGTGCATGCCGGGCTGGCGGTGCAGGCCCTCCAGCGCGAGCGCGATTTCGAGCACGTCCTTGGTGGTGACGGGCTTGCCTTCCACCTCGCCGAGGTTGGAGGGCGTCTGCATCATCTCCTTGAGGCGAGGCTCCATCTCGATGGCCTCCTTCAAGGTGATGTTGAGCACCTCCGGCACCAGCTTCGCGATGCGGTCACCTTCACTGAAGGGCAGCGCGAACACGCGGCACACGTCGCGCAGCACGCTCTTCGCCTTCAGCGAGCCGAAGGTGATGATCTGCCCCACGTTCATCTCGCCGTACTTCCGGCCGACGTACTGGATGACCTCGTCCCGGCGGTCCTGGCAGAAGTCGATATCGAAGTCGGGCATCGACACGCGCTCCGGGTTCAGGAAGCGCTCGAACAGGAGGTTGTACGGGATGGGGTCAACGTCGGTGATGCGCAGCGCGTAGGCCACCAGGCTGCCGGCGCCGGAGCCACGGCCCGGGCCCACCGGGATGTTCATCTTCTTCGCCCAGTTGATGAAGTCCTGGACGATGAGGAAGTAGCCGCTGAACCCCATCTTCTGGATGACGCCCAGCTCCAGCGACAGGCGCGCCTGGTACTGCTCGCGGTCGATGGGATAGGTGACGGTGGCCGCCAGCTCCTTGAAGCGCTCGCGCAGGCCCTCATACGCCAGCTCCGCCATGAAGCTGTCCGGCGTGTGGCTGTCGGGCACCTTGAAGGTGGGCAGCATCGGCTTGCCCAGCTTGAGCTCCAGGTTGCACTGCTCGGCGATGCGCTGGGTGTTGTGGACCGCCTCGGGGATGTCCTTGAAGAACTCCAGCATCTCCGTGGGGCTGGTGACGTAGAGCTTGTCCGTGGAGTGCTTCATGCGCTTGCCGTCCGCCAGCGTCTTGCCGCTGGCGATGCACATGAGCAGTTCGTGGGCGCGCGCGTCCTCGCGCTTGATGTAGTGCGCGTCCGCGGTGGCGCACAGCGGGATGTCCAAATCACGCGAGAGTTGCTTGAGGTTCTCGTTCGCCTTGTCCTGCTCCGGCATCCCGTTGGACTGCACCTCCAGGAAGAAGTGCCCCGGGTCGAAGATGTCCTTGTACTCCTGCGCCGCGCGCCGGGCGTGGTCCATGTCGCCGCGGAAGCACGCGCTGGTGACTTCACCGCCCAGGCACGCGGTGAGCGCGAAGAGGCCCTTGCTGTGCTCGGCGAGCACCTTCTTGTCGATGCGCGGGTGGTAGTAGAACCCGTGCATGTACGCGGTGGAGGAGAGGTAGCGCAGGTTGGCGTAGCCCTCCGCGTCCTTCGCCACCAGGATGAGGTGGTGGGAGACCTTCTCGGAGCGGTCCTCACGCCCCTTGGGTCCGGCGACGTAGGCCTCCATGCCCAGAATCGGCTTGATGCCGGCGTCCTTCGCCTTCTTGTAGAAGTCGATGGCGCCGAACATGTTGCCGTGGTCCGTCACGGCGACGCTGCTCATCCCCTTCTCCTTCACCGTCTTGATGAGGTCCTTCATCCGGATCGCCCCATCGAGGAGCGAGTAGAGGGTGTGCAGGTGGAGGTGGGTGAAGGACATAAGCGCGTTCCGCTCCTGGAGGCCGGGGGGCCGCCGAACACTAGAGCCCCGCTCCCCTGCTCGCCAGTCCAGTGTTGTTCCTGGCCCGGTGAGCATACGGGCGGCTTCATACTTCTTCACGCCTCGTACAAGCCCCTGCAATGGCGGGCCGGCACATTGCTCTCCGTCGCCGCGAGTCGTGGCGACGTCACGTGGAGCCATCCCGCGCTCCACCCAGGAGAGAAAGCCATGATGAAAAGGTTCGCCGTCGTCGGCTCCGCGATGCTCGCCGTCGCCCTGCTCAGCGGCTTCGCGCTGCGGGGAGGCCCCCGCTGGGGCAAGGACCCGGAGCGCGTGAAGCAACTGGTGACGTGGAAGCTCGACGACAAGCTGGACACCCTGGACGCCACCGAGTCCCAGCGCCAGTCCATCCACGCCGTGAAGGAGCGCCTGTTCTCCGACGGGATGCAGATGATGAAGGAGCACCGCGCGGTGCGCGAGGAGGCCTTCCAACAGCTCTCTTCGGACACGCCGGACCGGCAGAAGCTCCACGCCCTGGTGGACGCACGCATCGAGGCCATGCGCGCCTTCGCTCACCAGGCGACAGACGCCGCCCTGGAGGTCCACGGCACGCTGACGCCGCGGCAGCGCCAGGAGCTGGCCGAGCAGTTCCGCCAGCACGTAGGCCCATAGCCCGCGCGCACGCCACCGTGGCGTCAGGACAGGTGGTGTGTGTGCCGGCGGGAAAGGGTGGGCGGGGCGGCGGCGCGCGGCTAGCTTAGGTGCGTGAATTACACCGACTACGCAAAGCGGATCCGCGCCCACGCCCACGTCGCGGACGTCTCCGAATACGGCCGCGTGACGGAGGGGGACCAGGACTACCCCCTCCTCCGGCTCGTCGTCCCGGGAGAGCGTTGGCTGGTCATCACCGCCGGCTTCCACGGGGAGGAGCCCGCCGGCCCGCTCACGCTGGCCGAGCACTTCCCGGCGGTGGCGGCGTACGCGGTGGAGCGCGGCGTGGGGCTGCGCGTCTACCCCTGCATCAACCCGTCCGGCTTCGAGGCGGGCACGCGCTACAACCGCAGCGGAGAGAAGCCCAACAACGACTTCCTCCGCTACGAGGTCGCCCCCGGAGAGTGGGTGGGCGAGCTGAACGTCGCGCGGCCCATCCTCCGCTGGGCGCTCTATGACGGAGGCCCCAAGGAGACGCGCGCGATACGCAGCGAGCTGGCGCGCTACGCCGCTCCGGCCGCCGCGCTCGACATCCACCAGGACGACTACCTGGGCGGGGCGTCGACGTACGCGTACACCTTCGGAGACAAGGCCGCCTACCGCCCGCTGGTGGAGGCCAGCGCGAAGCACGTCGCGGTGGTGCGCAGCCAGAAGGTGGACGACCACAGCTTCACCGACGCGGACGGCCTCATCGAGTACCACGACGGCAGCGTCACCGACTGGTACGCGCGCCAGGGCGTGCCCTACACGGCCGCGCTGGAGACGACGACTCCGACGCCGCGTGACGTCTGCGACGCCGTGAATCTCATCTGGATTCGCGGCTTCATCGACCTGGCGGCGCGCGGCGGCTGACGGCGGAGCACCGGACGCAGCGGCGGGCTACGGCGAGCGCGCGTTGCCCACCCGCCGCGACCACAGCGTGAGGAGGTTGCGGACCACCGCGCCCTCGGGGACCTCCGCGCCATCCGGCACGTCCACCTGGAGGCCGCGCGCGGCCAGCGGGTGGAAGGGGCTGTCGTCACCGGGCGACGTCAGCGGCACGGAGGGGTCCGCGGGGCGGAAGCCGAAGGCCAGCGCGCGCTGCTGCACCGGCCGGCTGTGCAGATGGCGCAGCCACGCCAGCGCGGCCTCACGCTGGCGGGGCAGCACCCAGTCCCCTTCCAGCACCGCCGCCGGATGGTCGCTCCAGGACGTGAGCGTCGGGTACAGGACCTTCAGCGCCCCCCACTTCCCCGGGGGCTGGGAGAGCTGGGAGATGGCCAGACTCTCGTACACCACGGCGATGTCGTAACGAGACGGGCCGAAGCGGACCATGTCCGCCATCAGCCCGCCCGTGGACCGCTCGAAGCGGCCCGCACCCCGCTCCAGCTGGCTCAGCCACGTCTGGAACCGCGGCTCCAGCAGGTCGGCCACCGTCAACCCGCGCTGCTTGCCGTAGAACTCCAGCGACGCCAGCAGCAGCGCCTGGAGCCCGGAGTTGGAGCGCGTGGGGTCCGTGTGGCCCAGCTTCACGAAGCCCCACTCCGGCTGGCCGCCCACCGCGGGCCAGCCCTGGTCGCTGGCCACCGCGTCGTGGATGACCTTCCAGGACACCGCGCCCCCGCCGCTGGCGCGCTGGAGCACCTCCGCCCGGTCCTCCCACGCCACGAAGACGAGCGGCGTCTTCACCAACGGCCGCGGCGCCGCGGCGCCCTCCGAGGCGAACAGCGGCGCGCGCGTGGCGTCCGTGGCCCAGTCCGACTCCAGCATCCGCAGCACCGCGCTGTCGGCGGGGCTCCACACGGTGGGCCGCTCACGGCCTTCGAGGATGGCCCGCGCGGCCTCCAGCGAGCCCCGGCCCACCAGATTCACCCGGATGAGCGGGTGCGCCTTCTGGAAGTCCGCCGCCGCCTCCTCCACCCACGCCCGCTTCTCCGTGCTGTAGAGGAACGTGATTTCCGTCCGCACCGCGCGGGCGGGCGCGGGCGCCCGCGCCGCCGGACGCGCCTCCCCCGTGCCGCGCTCCGCGGCGCGCCGCGAGGACAGGTAGAGGGCCCCACCCAACGCCGTGAGCACCCCGATGATGATGAGGACCGCGGGCTTCATGTACCGGCTCGCACTTCTGGGAACAGGTGCTCGGCTCCTGGGCAGCCTTGTAGGCAACCTCCGTGACGCCGTACAGGGGAGGCCCGTCCGCCTCGGAATCCGGGCCTGCCCCGAAGCGTCCGCTTCCGCACGTTTGTTTGAACACAAATGACATGCCAGAATGGGGGGATGACGGCAAACATTCGGAAGCTCGTGCTTGCGGGCCTGGGCACGGCGTTGAGCGCGTGCGCGACCAAGCCCGCTCCTCCGGTGGAGCATTTTTCGCTCGGCATGTCCCGAGCGGACTACCGGGACTACAAGAAGGCGAAGGCGGACCCCTGTGCGTCCTCGGAGCCGCGGTGGCTGGCGGACGAGCTGACGACGGTGAACGGCGCGATGGCGCGCTTCCTCCGGGAGACGGAGCAGGTCTCCAAGCTGGACGCGCCGGACCACGCGCGGCAACTGGCGATGATGCGGGAGGCCACCGCGTCACTTCCGCCCCTCATGGAGGTGCACCGCTACACGCTGAACCGGTTGAAGGAGTGCAGCTTCCGCGACATCGGGGCCTTCCCGGAGATTGTCCGGCGCGGCAACGAGCTGCTGCCGGAGGTGGAAGCCCGGTTGGAAGAGGGCCCCAAGGTGCTGGCGGCAGTGGCGCTGAAGGACGCCCGCCGGCGGTGGCGCGCGGAGATGCCCGAGCGGGAGGAGACCGCCCGCCGCACCTGGTGCCCGCCCAAGCCCCAGGTGGGGCAGACGGACCTGTTCTACGCGCGCCAGGAGGTGGACGGCCGCAAGCTGTGGCGCTTCTGCGACGGACACCTGGTGGAGCAGCGCGCCAACGGTGAGCCCGTGCTCGTGCAGCCCGACAACCTGACGTGGCGCATGCGCCGGCGCATCAAGCCCCAATCCTACCTGGATGCCGCGCGCGACTACCCGATGGCGGAGATGGACCGGCAGCCCGACAGCGTCCCGTCCTCGGGCAAGGGCGCCGCCAAGAAGTCGTCCGCGTCCAGCAGCGGCGGCCCGGGCTAGCCCACCGCGCCGCGAGGAGCGCGTGGGACATTTCCACGCGCTCCTTGCACCCCGCGACGTCGGCGCCTCACGCCCCCAGACTGGCCAACCGGCCGGCCAGGTGCGCGTCCTTCGAGGCCTCGACGGACTGGGCCCAGGTCGCCAGCGAACCGCCGCTGGAGGCCAGCTGCTCCTCCACGTGTGGCCGCAGGCGCGTCCACCGCTTGCTCCACCCCTCCTCGGAGGGCGCGCCCGTTTGACCGGGACGCTCCGCCAGCAGCATGCCCATGCGCAGCGCCAGCTCGGGCTGCCCCAGCGCCGACGCCTGCCGGGCCACGGCCGTCGCGGCGGGGACGGCGTCCGGCGCGGCGAGCCACACCTCGGCCGCGCGGGTGAAGGCCGCCACGTCCAGTTCGCCTAGCAACGCCAGCGCGTGCCGCAGCGGGAGCCGGCCGTCCCCCTTGGGAGCGACGACGCGCTCCATCAGCGCGGTGAAGGTGCCCGCCAGCTCCGCGTGGGCCGCGGGGTCCACGCCGCCCAGGGCCCGCAGCGCGCGCTTCGCACGCCGGGCCCGCGACGTCACCTCCCAGCTCCGCCACCCCAGTCGGGCGCGGAGCGCGGCCAGGGCCTCGGCGGCGGCCTTCAGTGACTCGGGCGTGGGCGTGGCCGCGGGCACGCGGCGGGGGAGCTCCGCCTTCTTCGGCGCGGGCGGCGGGGCGGGCGCGGCCTCGGCGGCGCCGCCCTCCGTCACCTCGCGGTAACCCTCTCGCAGCTTCTCAGCGACCTTCTTCTCGTATTCCTTCCGGGCGCCGGCTTCGTCCGCGAAGGCCTTCTCCCGCCGCTGACCGGCGGTGCCGATGCGGCCGTAGGTGACGATGAAGGTGTTGCCCTTGAGCTCCGGCTCCCAGAACTTGGAGCTGGAGCCTTCCACGAACTCGAACCTTCGCATGCCTCAGAGCATACGCGACGCCGTGCTCCGATGCTCCGCCTTCATCTCCCGGAGCCCTTCTTCACGGGAGCGGCGGCCCTCATACCCCAGCTCCCGGCGGGCCTTGTCGTCCCGCACTGTCACCTCGCGCCCCATGAGCAGCACCTCGGTGCGGGTGAGCGGAGGCCTGCCGCCCAGGCCGAAGGTGCCCCACAGCAAGTCGCCCACCGTGGCCACCGTCGCGGCCACACCGTATGGCAGGGTGCGCTCGCCCGCGTCCACGCCCTGCGTCGCGAGCATGGCGGTGATGAAGCCCCGGAACTCCACGGGCTCCCCATCGGTGAGGAAATAGGCCTCGCCGCCGCGGCCCTTCTCCGCCGCCAGCAGCATGCCCTCCACGCAGTTGGCCACGTGGCAGGTGGACGTCAGGTAACGGCCGCCGCCGAACCACCGGAAGCGCCCGGCACGCACGGCCTCCTGGAACTGCGGCAGCAGCGACGTGTCACCGGCGCCCCAGATGAAGCGGGGACGCACCACCACGGTGACGAAGTCCGGCGCATTCACGCTGAGCACCCGGCGCTCCGCCTCGCCCTTGGTGGAGGGGTAGTCGCCAATGGGGCGCTCGGGCAGGGGCATCGTCTCATCCACCCGCTCCAGGGGCGAGCCATCCACCAGCACCGCCTCCGTGCTGACGTGGACCAGCCGCTTGACGCCCGCGGCGCGCGCCGCCTCCAGCACCCGCTCCGTGCCGCGCACGTTCGTCTCGTAGAACTCGCTGCGCGCGCCCCAGCCCTTCACCACCGCGGCGCAATGGAAGACGGTGTCGCAGCCCTCCATGCCCGCCTTCAGCGTGTCCACGTCCGACAGGTCGCCCTCGAAGGGCTCCGCGCCGGACTCCGTCACCGAAGCCAGCGCCGCGGCGGAGCGCGCCAGGGCCCGGGCGGGCGTCCCGCGCACCTTCAGCGCGGCGAGGAGGTGCCTGCCCACGAAGCCTGAACCACCGGTGACGAATGCCCGCATTGACTGCACGCTCCTGTGAAGGACTGCTCGCGCTCCTAGCACCCCCGCGCCGGGCCCGATAGAGCGCCCGGCCCGGCTCAGAACATGTCGCGCAGGGAGGGTGGCGGCCCGGTGAAGAGGCTGCCCGCCGCGCGCACCGAGGCCTCATCGCCCACCAGCGCGCCCATGGCCCGCAGCGACTCCGCGGACAGGTGGCCCGTGTACAGCGGCGCCAGCTCCCGCACGTGCAGCCGCAAGCCGCCGTCGCCGCCACGGCGGACGCGCGCCTGCCCGTCAGCGACTTCCAACACGAAGCGGCCCTGGTTCTCCGGGAAGAGGTCGTCCTCGAGGTCCAGATGGAGGGTGCCGGAGAGCCCCTCCGGCCAGCCGCGCGCCTCCAGCGCGGAGGCCACGTCCAGCACCCGCACCATCCAGTGCATGTACAGCTTCACCGAGTACGTCTGCTCGCGCAGCAGCAGGAGCAGCGGGTCATCCACGCCGCCGTACCAGAAGACGTCCGTGGCCAGGGAGCGGTGGTCCCCCAGGAAGCTCAAAATCCTCCGCGCCGCCGCGGGCGTATGGGCCACGACGTCGGAGAGGAACAGCTCCTGCTTGAAGTCCTTGAGCGGCCGGCGGATGACGTAGAGGTAGCCCTCCACACCGGCGCTGCCCTCCACCAGGTAGCCATGTGCCACCTCGCCGCGCAGGTTGCGGACGCGGCCCCATGAGAAGTCCCCACGGTCCAGCCAGCCCGGCCGGTGACGCGCGTGGCGCTGGTAGCTCAGGACGATGGCCTGCGTGTCCTTCTCCTCGATGGGCCGGAGCGACAACGTCCGCTCGCTGAAGTCCAGCGATGGGACCTGGATGCGAAGCTCCTGCCGCGTGCCCGCGTGCTCGTAGCCCACGCGCCGGTAGAGCGGCTGCGTCGCGGGATAGAGCACCGACAGCGGGGCGCCCGTCGCGCGCGCCTCGCGCAGCAGGTGCCGCATCAGCCGCGTGGCGGTGCCGCGCCCACGGTGGACGGGCGACACGCCCACGCCGCCCACGCCGATGACGGGCACGCTGCGTCCGCCGTACCACTGCCCCATGCGGATGAGCACGAGCGTGGCCGCCACCTCGCCGCCCTCGCGCAACAACCGGAGGTCCGGCCGCGACGTCCGCTGCACCCAGGCGGCGCTGTCGGCGGGGGACATGGCATACGACTGCATCATGATGTCCGCGACGGCGGCCATCTCACGTTCGTCTCGCGGCGGTCCGAAGTCGCCAGGCTGCGTCTCCACGCGCATCTCCGTTCCCCGATGGCGCCAGCGGGCGCCTCGGCCGACCCGCATTCTCACGACGGCCCGGCCCGCCTGTCGAGCGACAAGCCACGGTCAGCTCCGTGCGCCCGCGTCCGGACAGCAGGTGCGCCGTGAGGCTGCGCCTCCCGGGCCCGGCGAGCCACCCCACCGCATCCACCTGACGCACGTGGCGGCTTCGTCACTCGACGGAGACGCGGCTGGTATCCTCGCCGCCATGAAGCGCCCTCCCGAGCCCGACGCCCCCGTGATGCCGTCGCTGCTCGTCTTCGCCGTCGCGGTGCTCCTCTTCGGCTCCCCCCTGCGCCTGCTGTGGCTGGCGGAGGGCGCGCCGGGGTACCTGCCCTTCGCGGTGTGGCTGGGCGTCATCATCCTGGGCGGCTGGGCGGCGCACCGGAGCGGTGGCCGATGACGCTGGAGCTCGGCTCGCTCGTCGCCGCGTCCGTCGCCTACCTGCTGGTGCTCTTCCTGGTGGCCTACGCGGCGGAGCGAGGCGCCATCCCCGCGCGCATCACCCAGCACCCGCTCGTCTACGCGCTGGCCCTGGGCGTGTACGCCACGTCGTGGTCCTACTTCGGCAGCGTGGGCTACGCGGCCCGGCACGGCTTCCGCTACCTGGGCATCTACCTGGGCGTCACCCTGGCGTGCCTGCTGATTCCCGTGCTGTGGCGCCCGCTGCTGCGCCTGTCCCGCGAGCTGCAGCTCACCTCGCTGGCGGACGTGCTGGCCTTCCGCTACCCGGGGCAGTCCACCGGCACGGCGGTGACGCTGTTCCTGCTGGCGGGCAGCCTGCCCTATCTGGCGCTCCAGGTGCGGGCCGTCGTGGAGTCCGCGCGCGTGCTCAGCCCGTCCGCGTCGCCCACGCTGGTGGGCCTGGGCTTCTGCGCGGTCCTCACCGTCTTCTCCGTCCTCTTCGGCGCACGGCACCTCTCCCCGCGCGAGCGACACGAAGGCCTGATGCTGGCCATCGCCTTCGAGTCCGCGGTGAAGCTCGTCGCCCTGGTGGCCGTGGGCGTCTGGGCGGTCTCCAACGTGTTCGGCGGCGTGGACGGGCTGCGGGCCTGGGTGGACGCGCATCCAGAGGCCATTGAAGGGCTCCAGCGCCCAGCGCGGGAGGCCTCCTGGGCCCCGCTGCTGGTGCTGTCCTGCGCGGCCGCCTTCCTCACGCCTCGCAGCTACCACGTCGCCTTCACCGAGGCCCCGGAGCGCGAGGGCCTGGCCACCGCCACCTGGGCCTTCCCGCTGCTGCTGCTGGTGATGAACCTGGTCGTCCCCGTGGTGCTCTGGAGCGGCGAGGCGCTGGGGCTGCCCTGGCCCGCGGACTTCCACGTGCTGGCGGTGCCCGCGTCACGCGGCGCCACGTGGCTGGCGCTGGGTGCCTTCCTGGGCGGCGTCTCCGCGGCCAGCGCCATGGTCATCGTCACCACGCTGGCCCTGGCGCCCATGTGCCTCACGCACCTGGTGCTGCCGCTGGGCTATGCGCGCGGCCAGCCACACCTGTACGGATGGCTGCTGTGGGCGCGCCGGCTGCTCATCGGCATCATCATCCTGGCCGGCTACGGCTTCCACTGGCTGCTGAACATCCGCGGCACGGGGCTGGTGGACCTGGGGCTGGTGTCCTTCGTCGCGGTGGCGCAGTTCATCCCGGGCGTGCTGGGGCTGCTGTTCTGGAAGCGGGGCACGCGCGCCGGGCTGCTGACGGGCCTGGCGGTGGGCGCCAGCGCGTGGCTCCTGACGCTCGTGGTGCCCCTGTGGGCGTCGCCGGGCGTCGTCGCGTGGACGCACCGCATGGCGGCGCTGCTCGGCTTCCCCGTCGACGAGCCCTGGGGCTTCGCCACCTTCGCCTCGCTGACGCTCAACGGGCTGGCCTTCATCGGCGTTTCGCTGGCGACGCGCCAGTCCGACGAGGAAGCAGAGGCCGCGCGGGCCTGCACACGCGAAGAGGCCGCGCCCGCCGCGGGCGGCGTGGTGGCGGGCTCGCCCGACGCGTTCCGCCGCAAGCTGGCCCCGCTGCTGGGTGAGGAGGCCGCGACGGCGGAGGTGGACCGGGCGCTGAAGTCCCTGTCGCTGCCGCCGGACGAGCGCCGGCCCTCCGAGCTGCGCCGCCTGCGCGACGGCGTGGAGCGAAACCTGTCGGGCCTGCTGGGCCCCGTGCTTGCGCGCATGACGGTGGAGGAGGCGCTGCGGCTGGAGCCCGGCGCGCGAACGGCCCTGGCCGAGCAGCTCCGCTTCGTCGAGGAGCGCCTCCGCGACGCGCGGGGCCCGCGAGGCCCGGTGCCCGCGCTGGAGGCCGTGCGCCGCTACCTGCGCCGCATCCTGGAGGACCTCCCAGTGGGCGTCTGCGCCGTGGGGCCGGACGGTGAGGTCGTCATCTGGAACGCGGCGCTCGAGCAGCTCTCCGGCGTGCCGGTGGACACCGTGCGAGGCCATCCCCTGGAGGCCTTGCCCGCGCCCTGGGGCCCGCTGCTGTCCGGCTTCGCCAGCGGCGTGGACGGGGACACGGAGACGCGTGTCACCGTGGCGGGCGCCGAGCGCATCCTCCGGCTGCACCGCTCGCGGCTCTCTGCGGCTGAGCAGGGCACGGGCACGTCCGAGGGCATGGCGCTCCTGGTGGAGGACTTCACGGCGCGCAAGGCCGTGGACGCGCGCATGGCGCATCAGGACCGGCTGGCCTCGCTGGGCCGAGTGGCCGCGGGCGTGGCCCACGAGATTGGCAACCCGCTGACGGCCATCGCCAGCCTGACGCAGAACCTCAAGTACGAGTTGGAGGACCCGGCCGCGATGCAGGAGCGCGCGGGGCTCATCCTCCAGCAGTGCCGGCGCATCGACGCCATCGTCCGGACGCTGGTGGGCTTCAGCCACGAAGGTACGGTGGGCGGACAGGCGCGGCCCTTCACGCGCGTCGCCGTGGCGCCGCTCTTGAGCGAAGCCGTGCAACTGGCGCGGCTGGCGCGCAAGCAACGCGGGGTGCGCTTCGAGCATCGCTGTCCAGAGGGCCTGGAGGTGCAAGGCGACGCGCAGCGGCTGGAGCAGGTGCTCGTCAATCTGCTGACCAACGCGATGGACGCCTCACCCGAGCACGGCGTGGTGGAGCTGGAAGCGGACATCGACGAGGGCGCGGTGCGCCTGCGCGTTATGGACCGGGGGCATGGGATTTCCGCCGAGCTGGCGCAGCGCGTGTTCGAGCCCTTCTTCACCACGAAGGGCCCCGGTGAGGGAACGGGCCTGGGCCTGGCGCTCGCGGCGGGCATCGTCCGAGAGCACGGCGGGACGATGCAGGTGGACAGGCGGCAGGGGGGAGGGACTAGCGTCGTGGTGAGCCTTCCGGAGCCACGCCGGATGGAAGCCAGCGTGAACCCCGAGCGGGAGGCCCCGGCATGAGCCGCGTCCTGGTCATCGAAGATGAGCCCATCATCCGCACGGAGCTGCGCCGGCTGCTCGTGCGCGCGGGGCATGACGTGTCCGAGGCGGGCTCCGTGCACGAGGCGTCGAGCGACTACGCCCTGGACTCGTTCGACCTGGTGCTGTCGGACCTGCGCCTGCCGGGCGCCCCGGGGACGGACATCATCGCCCTGTGTCCGGGGGTACCGGTGCTCATCATGACCAGCTACGCCACCGTGAGGTCGGCGGTGGACGCGATGAAGCTGGGCGCGGTGGACTACATCGCCAAGCCCTTCGACCATGACGAGCTGCTGATGCAGGTGGAGCGGGTGCTGCGCGAAGGCCTGCTGACGCGGCAGAACGCGGCGCTCAAGCGCGAGGTGGAGCAGGCGCACCCCGTCAGCGGAATGGTGGGGAGCAGCGCCGCGATGCGAGAAGTCTTCGAGCGCGTCCGCAAGGTGGCCCCCTCCCCCGCCACCGTGCTGGTGCTGGGCGAGTCCGGCACGGGCAAGGAGCTGGTGGCGCGCGCCCTCCACGCCCAGAGCCCTCGGGCGGACGGGCCGCTGGTGGCGGTGAACTGCGCGGCCATTCCCGAAGGCCTGCTGGAGAGCGAGCTGTTCGGCCACGAGAAAGGCGCCTTCACCGGCGCGCAGGCGGCGCATCCGGGGCTCGTGGAGGCGGCGCACGGCGGCACGCTCTTCCTGGACGAGATTGGTGAGCTGCCCGCGCCCGCCCAGGCGCGCCTGTTGCGAATGCTCCAGGATGGCGAGGTGCGGCGCGTGGGCGCGACGCGGTCCCGCAAGGTGGACGTGCGCATCGTCGCCGCGACTCACCGCGATCTGCCCCGCCGGGTACAGGAGGGGTCCTTCCGCCAGGACCTCTACTTCCGCCTGCGCGTGGTGGAGATTCGCCTGCCGCCGCTGAGAGAGCGCACGGAGGACGCGCCCGCGCTGGCCAGACACCTGCTGGAGAAGGCCAGCCGCAAGGTCGGCCGTCCCACGGCGAGCCTGGCGCCCGAGGCCATGGAAGCGCTCACCTCCCATCCCTGGCCGGGCAACGTGCGCGAGCTGGAGAACGCGCTGGAGCGCGCCGTCATCCTCGCGGATGGCCCGGTGGTGACAGCGGGGCTCCTGGCGCTGGAGCTGCCCGACGCGGCGGACCGCCTCGGAGCCTCCACCGAGCCCACCGACACAAGCCCCGCCGCCGAGGAAACCAGCGGCGCCGCACCGGACTCCATGGAGGAGTACTTCCGCCGCTTCGTCATGGAGCACCAGGAGCACATGGGCGAGACGGAGCTGGCGAAGCGCCTGGGCATCAGCCGCAAGGCCTTGTGGGAGAAGCGCCAGAAGCTGGGCATCCCTCGCACGCGCGCTTGAGGCACGGCGCCCGTACGCCCGTCCACTGCCCTCCGGTGCTGGCAGCGTGTCCGCCATGAGCGGCGCCCCGGCACGACGGAACGCCCGCCGTGCCCCATCGCTAGGATTCCCGCCAACACACCGCAGGGAGGAGCTCATGGCAGACAGCGTGCCTGTGATTGGCAGTGGGGCTGGCAATCGCGCTGGGGAAGTCGTTGGCGTCATTCCTCGCGCGGAGTACGGGCGGATGGTGGTGCTCACCACGGTCATGCCCATGGCCGTCCTCACCACGACGTGGTACCTGCCGCCGGGGTGGAACCTGCTCGGAACGGCCGCCATGCTCACCGGCTTCCTGCTGGTGTTGGGCAAGGCCATCGTGGGCGTGCCGCTTGCCCTGCTCATCAGTGAGCGCAACCTGATGAGTCTCTCCCGCTTCCAGGCGCTCGTGTGGACCGTGGTGGTGATGGCGGGCTACCTGACGATGACGCTCTCCCGCGTGAAGTCGGGCGCGTCCAACGCCGTGGGGGTCGACATCCCCCAGGAGCTCTGGATTGCCATGGGCATCTCCACCACCTCCTTGCTGGGTACACCGCTGGTGCTGGGAGGCAAGCGTGCGCGCAGCCCAGACGAGAAGCTGGTGCAGAACACCTCTGTCCAGCTCGCGGAGGCGACCGCGGACATCGACGCGCACCGCCAGGGCGTGCTCTACGCCAACGCGAACATGACGGACGCGCGCATGGCGGACATGTTCCAGGGAGACGAGGTGGGCAACACCGCGCACATCGACCTGGCCAAGGTGCAGATGTTCTATTTCACAGTCATCGCAGCGGTGGGCTACTTCATGGACGTGGCCATGTCGGTGGCGCGCGGGACGACCAGCGCGATGCCCGCCCTGTCGCAAGGCATGCTCGCCCTGCTGGCCATCAGCCATGGTGGATACCTGCTAGGAAAGACGGGCGACCACTCCAACTCCAAGCAGACCTGACGCCGCGCGCGAAGCGCGACGACGCGGCGCATGAAGCGTTACCGCGGTAACGCGCACGTCACCTTCGGTAACGTCCTGACGCGCCGAGCCAACCTGCAACGTCTTGAATCTCCGAGCGCGGCGCGTTGGCAGACACGTTGCTCTGTGCTGGGGCATGCGCACTGCCCCCGCACGCATGCTGTCGTTCATGGCCGCGCTCGCGGTCCTGCTGTCAGCCACTCCGTCGAGCGCATTCAAGCTACCCGTCAGCGAGGAGTCCTACCTCAACGTCGCCATCCTCCTGCAGCCGCAGCTCCAGCTTGTCGACGAGGGCGCGCCGTCCGGCGGGCCTGGCACTGACATGTTCCTGCGGCGCACGCGCCTGCTCGTCTTCGGCAACATCACCAGGCGTCTGTCGTTCTTCGCCGAGACGGACCAGCCCCACTTCGGAAAGAACGGCGACTGGAGCGTCGCCTTCTTCATCCAGGACGCGTTCATCTCCTACGAGGTGGCGGAGAAAATCTGGATTGACGTGGGCATGCTGCTGCCGCCGCTGACGCGCCATGTCCTCCAGGGCGCCATCGCGTTGCAGGCGGTGGACTACCACTCCAACCTGGTCCGCTGGGCACCTGGCGTGGGCAAGGTGTGGCGAGACATCGGCGTGCAGGTCCGCGGCTTCGCCGGCCCCTTGGGATTCCGGGCCGCCATCTTCAATGGCGTCAACGGCAAGACGACGCCGGAGGGCACCATGCTCAACCCGGACGACTTGCCTCGCGTCACGGCGATGGCGCGCTGGAACTTCTTCACGCGCGAGGAGGACCTCTTCTTCCAAGGCATCTACTTCGCCTCCGAGCCGCGCTTGTCGGTGGGCCTCGGCGCCGACTACCAGCCGAAAGCGGTGGCCACGGAGTCCGGGCTCCATGACGCGGTGGGCACGGCCGCGGACGTGTTCCTCGACGTGCCCCTGGCGAACGACCAGGAGTTCGTCTTCAACGCCACCCTCTTCCACTACCGCCAGGGCCTGGACAACCCGCGGAGCGGCACGGGCTTCTACGCGGAGACGGGCTGGCGCTTCGGCAAGCTCCAGCCGCTCATCTCCGGCGAGTACTTCAAGGCGCGCGTGGCCGGCCAGGACCAGCTCGCGCTCAAGCCCGGCTTCAACATCTGGTTCCAGAAGCACACGCTCAACCTCCGGACCGAGGTCGCCGTCGCGTGGACGGGTGACCTCTCCCAGGCCCGCGCCGCCGTGACGGGCACGAGCCAGCTGCAGCTCTTCTACTAACCCGCCTCCACTCCCAAGGATGCCGACCATGGCCCAGACGCAGGACGCGCTCATTCCCACGAAGGACGCCTTCAGCCGCAATGCCCACGTGAAGAGCCTGGAGGACTACCAGCGCCTCTACCAGCGCAGCCTCCAGCAGCCCGAGGCCTTCTGGGATGAGATGGCCGAGCAGCTCACCTGGTTCCACAAGCCAGACGCCATCATGGACCTGGACCCCGAGCAGGTGGACTTCGCCTGGTTCGGCGGCGGCAAGCTCAACGCGGCCTACAACTGCATCGACCGGCACGCCAAGGAGCGCCCCGGCAAGGTCGCCATCATCTGGGCGAAGAACGAGCCGGGCGAGTACGAGTCCATCACCTACCGCGACCTGCAGCACCACGTGGGCCGCGTGGCCAACGTGCTCAAGGCGCACGGCGTGCGCAAGGGCGACCGCGTCTGCATCTACCTGCCCATGGTGCCGGAGCTGGCCTACACCATGCTCGCGTGCGCGCGCATCGGCGCGGTGCACTCCGTGGTGTTCGCTGGCTTCTCGTCGGAGGCCCTGCGCGAGCGCATCCTCGACTGCGGCGCCAAGGTGCTCATCACCGCCAACGAAGGCCCGCGCGGCCCCAAGTTCGTGGCGACCAAGGCCATCGCCGACGAGGCCGTGGAGGGCCTGTCCGTGGTGGAGTCCATCCTGGTGGTGCGCCGCACCGGCAAGGAGGTGCCCATGCTCGCCGGCCGCGACTACTGGCTGGACGCGGAGCTGGCGAAGCACCGCGGCGTCTGTCCCGCGGAGTGGATGGACTCCGAGGACCCGCTCTTCATCCTCTACACGTCCGGCTCCACGGGGAAGCCCAAGGGCGTGCTGCACACCACGGGCGGCTACCTCGTCTACGCGGCCACCACGTTCCGCTACGTCTTCGACATCCAGCCGGAGGACGTCTACTTCTGCGCGGCGGACCTGGGCTGGGTCACCGGCCACAGCTACATCCTCTACGGGCCGCTGATGAACGGCACCACCACGGTGATGTTCGAGTCCACGCCCACCTTCCCGGACGCGGGGCGGCTGTGGCGCGTGGTGGACGACCTGAAAGCCACCATCCTCTACACCGCGCCCACCGCGCTGCGCGCGCTCATCCGGGAGGGCGACGCGTGGGTGAAGGAGTCCTCGCGCCAGTCGCTGCGCCTGTTGGGCAGCGTGGGTGAGCCCATCAACCCGGAGGTGTGGCGCTGGTACCACGACGTCGTGGGCGACAGCCGCTGCCCGGTGGTGGACACCTGGTGGCAGACGGAGACGGGCGGCATCCTGATTGCGCCGCTGCCGGGGGCCACGCCCACCAAGCCGGGCTCCGCCACCCTGCCCTTCTTCGGCGTGGAGCCCGTGCTGGTGGACGACGAGGGCCGCGTCATCGAAGGCAACGGCGTCAGCGGCAACCTGTGCCTGGCGCGCTCGTGGCCGGGGCAGGCCCGCACGCTGTACGGCCACCACCAGCGCTTCAAGGAGACCTACTACGCGCGCTTCCCCAACCTGTACTTCACCGGTGACGGCTGCCGCCGCGACGAGGACGGGTACTACTGGATTACCGGCCGCGTGGATGACGTGCTCAACGTCTCCGGGCACCGCCTGGGCACCGCCGAGGTGGAGAGCGCGCTGGTGGCGCACGAGGCCGTCGCCGAGGCCGCGGTGGTGGGCTTCCCTCATGAGCTCAAGGGCACGGGCGTGTGCGCGTTCGTCACGGTGAAGCCGGACTGGCAGGAGTCCGGCTCCGAGCAGATGGTGGGCGCGCTCAAGGAGCAGGTCCGGCATGTCATTGGCCCCATCGCCACGCCGGACCGGGTGGTGCTGGTCAACGGCCTGCCGAAGACGCGCTCCGGGAAGATTCTGCGCCGCATGCTCCGCAAGATTGCCTCGGGCGAGGTGGAGAACCTGGGTGACGCCAGCACCCTGGCGGACCCGTCGGTGCTCGATGAGCTGCTCGCGAAGGCCACCCCCACACCGGCGAAGCGCTGACCGGAGGAGAAACCCCATGTCCACGAATCCGAACGAGGAAGCGCTGGAAGCACTCGCGGCGGCGCGATGGCGCGTGGCCGGCGTGCTCACCGTGACGACGCTGGCGGCGTACCTGGGCTTCATCCTCCTGGTGGCCTTCGACAAACCGCTCATGGGGCAGCAGCTCGTCCCGGGTCTGTCCGTTGGCATCCTGCTGGGCGCGCTGGTCATCGTCGCGGCCTGGGCCCTGACGGGCATCTACATGCTGTGGGCGAACGGGAAGTACGACCGCGCCCTGCACCAACTCCGCGGTGGGAAGTGAGGCAGGCATGAACCCGGCAGAAACGACGACGCAGCTCGGCCAGCCCAACGCGACGGCCATCCTGTTCTTCCTCCTCTTCGTCGGCATCACCCTGGCGATTACGTACTGGGCGGCGCGCAAGACGAAGACGACGTCCGAGTTCTTCGCCGCGGGCGGCGGCGTGAGCGCGGCGCAGAATGGCTTCGCGCTCGCGGGTGACTACATGAGCGCCGCCAGCTTCCTGGGCATCGCGGGCCTGGTGGCCACGTCCGGCTTCGACGGGCTCATCTACTCCGTGGGCTGGCTCGTCGGCTGGCCGGTCGTGACGTTTCTCATCGCCGAGCCCCTGCGCAACCTGGGCAAGTACACCTTCGCGGACGTGGTGGCCTACCGGCTGAAGCAGACGCCGGTCCGGCTGTCCGCGGCGGTGGGCACGCTCACCGTGGTCAGCTTCTATCTGATTGCGCAGATGGTGGGCGCCGGCAACCTCATCCACCTGCTGTTCGGCCTGTCGTACGAGATGGCGGTCGTCATCGTGGGCGCGGTGATGATTCTCTACGTGCTCTTCGGCGGGATGATCGCCACCACGTGGGTGCAAATCGTCAAGGCGGTGCTGCTGCTCGCGGGCGCCACGGGCCTGGCGGGCATGGTGCTGTCAAGGTTCGGCTTCAGCCCGCTGCGGCTCTTCAACGAGGCAGCCACCCGGTACGGCGCGGAGGTGCTGGCCCCTGGAAAGCTGGTGAGCAACCCGCTGGAGGCCATCTCCCTGGGGGTGGCGCTGATGTTCGGCACCGCGGGCCTGCCGCACATCCTGATGCGCTTCTACACGGTGCCGGACGCGAAGGCGGCGCGCAGCAGCGTCTTCTACGCCACGGGGCTCATCGGCTACTTCTACCTGGTGACGTTCATCCTGGGCTTCGGCGCGTCCGTGCTGGTGGGCCGTCAGGCGATTACGGGGGTGGACAAGGGCGGCAACATGGCGGCGCCCATGCTCGCCGAAGTCGTGGGGGGGACGGGCTTCCTGGGCTTCATCTCCGCCGTCGCCTTCGCCACGATTCTGGCGGTGGTGGCCGGCCTGACGCTGTCCGGCGCGGCGGCGCTGTCCCACGACTTGTGGTCCAGCGTGGTGCGCAAGGGCCAGGCCCCCGAAGCAGAGCAGCTCAAGGTGGCCCGGCTGGCCAGCCTCTTCCTGGGCGTCGTGGCCATCATCCTGGGCGTGGTCTTCAAGGGGCAGAACGTGGCCTTCATGGTGGGGCTGGCCTTCGCCATCGCGGCGAGCGCCAACTTCCCGGCGCTGCTCCTGTCCATGGCCTGGAGGAAGTTCACCACGAATGGCGCGGTGGCCAGCATGCTCACGGGCGCCATCAGCTCGGTGCTCTTCATCTTCCTGTCCCCCACGGTGCAGGTGGACCTCCTGGGCAACACGTCCGCGCTGTTCCCGCTGCGCAACCCGGGCGTCATCACCATCCCCCTGGCCTTCCTCGTGGGCGCGGCGGTGTCGCTGCTCTTCCCCGAGCACGCGTCCGCCGCCCGCTTCGCCGAGGTGAAGCACCGGATGCACGTGGGGGCGCCCCTGCCGGCCCCCGCGGCCTCGAAGCCGGAGGTTGGGCCGTCCCGCCCCGCCGCCAGCGAGGCCAAGGCCTGAGGACGGGCATTCCCCTGGGACACGGGTCGCCTACACTGGGCCCGTGTCCAGAGCCTCAGAGCAGGGCCCCTCCGGGGGCCTCCGCGGTCGGTTGCATGAAATCATCTTCGAGGCGGAGACGCCCGCGGGCAGGGCGTTTGACGTCGGCCTCCTATGGGCCATCCTCTTCAGCATCATCGCGGTGATGCTGGAGAGCGTCGCCTCGGTGCGGGCCCAGTACGGGAACGTGCTGCTCGGCGTCGAGTGGTTCTTCACGGGCCTGTTCACCCTGGAGTACCTGCTCCGGCTCTTCTCCGTCAGCAAACCGCTGCGCTACGCCCGCAGCTTCTTCGGGCTGGTGGACCTGCTGGCGCTCCTGCCCACCTTCCTGAGCATCCTGGTCCCCGGGGCGCAGTCCCTGTTGGTGATTCGGGTGCTGCGGCTGCTGCGCGTCTTCCGCGTGCTCAAGCTGACGCACCTGCTGGGGCAGGCGGAGGTGCTGCTCACCGCGCTGCGCGCCAGCCGGCCGAAAATCACCGTCTTCCTGGGCACGGTGCTGACCATCGTCGTCATCATGGGCACGCTGATGTACGTGGTGGAGGGCCGGGAGAACGGCTTCGACAGCATCCCCCGCGCCATGTACTGGGCCATCGTCACCGTGACGACGGTGGGCTTTGGCGACATCACGCCCAAGACGGTGCCCGGACAGTTCATCGCGTCCATCCTGATGGTGATGGGCTACGGAATCATCGCGGTGCCCACGGGTATCGTCTCCGTGGAGCTGGCCGCCGCCACGCGGCACGCGGTGGACCACCGGGCGTGCCCTGCCTGTGGCCAGCAGGGGCATGACCTGGATGCCCATTTCTGCAAGCACTGCGGGCACGGGCTCTAGGTCGCGGGCGGCGGGCATGGCGCCGCGGGGCCGGCCTCGATCGCCTGGGCCACGTCCCGGCGGCCGCGGGCTTCCAGGACTGGACGGAGGCGGAACGGGCGTCCGCTTCCGGCCGAGGCCTCCGACAGGGCGAAGTTTATCGGTGGAGCCCAGGCTCCCGATGCCCTGGAGGCAACCATGTTCTTCCGCCAGCTCTTCGACACGACGTCGTCGACGTACACCTATCTGCTCGGGGATGAGGAGAGCGGAACGGCGCTCCTCATCGACCCCGTCGCGGAGAAGCTCGAACGGGACCTCACGCTGCTGCGGGAGCTTGGCCTCTCCCTCACCCACGTGCTCGACACGCACGTGCACGCGGACCATGTCACCGCGTCCGGCCTGCTCCGGGCTCGCACGGGGGCCAAGGTGGTGGGCGGCGCGGCGGGGGCTCCGTGCGCCGACATCCATGTCAAGCATGGCGACACGCTGCGCGCCGGGGCCTTCACGTTCCAGGTGCTCGCGACGCCGGGCCACACGGATGACAGCGTGAGCTACCTGTTGGGAGCGCGTGTCTTCACCGGGGATGCCCTGCTCATCCGTGGCAATGGCAGGACAGACTTCCAGAACGGGAATGCCGGCACGTTGTACGACTCAATTACTCGGGTGCTGTTCGCGCTTCCGGACGAGACGCTCGTGTACCCCGCGCATGACTACAAGGGGCTGACGGTGACGACCATCGGCGAGGAGAAGCGGCACAACCCGCGCGTCGCCGGCCGGAGCCGCGAGGGCTTCATCCAGCTCATGAACAACCTGGACCTGCCGAAGCCCAGGCTCATCGACGTGGCGGTCCCCGCCAACCGCGCTTGTGGACTGGCGGGCACCCGCCACGTTCATGGGCCGACCTGAAACAACAAGGCAGCGAGCCCCACTCAGACATCACGCGCCCCTGCGACTCCAGGGCAGGTACGTTGATGCCAAACGCACAACTCGCTGAAACATCAAGCCTAAATGCGGGCCCCGGCGTTCACTCCGCACCACGGCAGGTAGGATGCGGTCCCATGCCTCGCACCGCGCATAGGCCGCTGGAAGTGGATGAGGAGAAGCTCGTTCTTCAATTCCCCAGCCTGGACCGCAAGGCCGTGGGTGCTTTCTTCACGCCAGCGCCGCTGGCGGAACGCACCCTCGCGCTCGCGCTCCAGCACGTGGGCGGAGGACCCCTCACCGTCGTGGACCCCTCATGCGGCGCGGGTGCCTTCCTCACCGCCGCCTCGCGGCTGCGGCCCGGCGTCCGGCTCTGCGGCCTGGAGCTGGACCCCGAAGTCGCCCGTCTCTGCCAGGCCCGCGTGCCCGAGGCCACCGTGCGCGCCGGAGACGCGCTGCGCGACGGACTGGCGCCGCTGCTCGACACCACGCCGCCGGAGCACCAGGAGCTGTGGGTGGGCAACCCGCCCTACAACGGCACCTCCTCCGTGCTGAAGGACCCGGGCACCTATGCCCGGCTGCGCGCCCTGCTCCCCCTGGCGCTGATGCCCGGCACCAGCCTGCGCGACGACTTCGCCTTCTTCCTCCTGGTGGCCGCGCACCGGCTGGCCACCCGCCCGGGGGCGCTCGCCTTCATCACCCCAGCGAGCTTCCTCGACGCCTTCATGTACGCGCCGCTGCGCCAGTCACTGCTGGAGACGCTCTCCCTGCGCGAGGTGGTGGACCTGGGCCCCGGCGCCTTCGCGGGCACGCAGGTGCGGACCTGCATCACCGTCTGGAGCTCCCTCCCGGGCCCCCACCCCGCCTCGCGCTTCGAGCGGCGCGGCATGGGCCAGCACTTCACCCCCGAGCCCCCCGAGTGGCGGCTCGCGCCCACCGCGCCCGAGGCCTCCGCCCTGGATGCCCGCTGGCGGCAGAGCGGTGAACCCTTGACGCGGCTCGTCCCCGTCAGCCTCCCCGGCGTGAAGACCCGCTTCGACGAGCTGCTGGTGGACGCGGACCCGGAGCGGCTCCTCACGCGCGTGAAGGACTTCGCCGCCACGACGGAAGAGGCCCTGCCCGAGTTCGCGAAGGCCCATGGCCTGCCCGAAGAGCTGATGCCCAAGCTGCGCGCGTTGAAGGCCGGTCCACCGCTGGAGGTGGACGCCAGCCACGTGCGGCCCTTCTACCGCTACGGCGGCGCGCGCCACCGCGGCAGCGTGCCGCCCGAGGCCCGCGCCTACTGCTACCTGGACCGGCGGCTCGTCCCTCGCGGCGACCACCGGCTGCGCGGCCCCTATGACCCGCACCTGGGCGCGGTGAAGCTGCTCTTCAACGTGCGCGAGCTGCCCCTGTCGGCCGCGCTCCTGGAGGACGAGGGCTGCGTGCATGACCATCGCCACGCGCGCTTCGCCCCGCTCTACGTGCCACAGCGCCTGCGCGACGAGGGCCTGGGCCTCACCCGGTCCGTGAAGACACGGGACGAGCTGGGTCCGCTGGTGCCCAACCTCTCCCCCCGGGGCCTGGCCTGGGCCGAACGTCTGGGCGGCCCCCTGCCCGCCTTCCAGGCACTGGTCCGCTTCCTCAACGGGCCGGAGGTCCAGGGCATCTGGGCGCCCGCCTTCGGCGCCTCCCGCGTGGTGCCCGTGCCCCTCACGGAGGAGTGAGCGCTACAGGGCACATGGCTCGGAGGCCCGCTTGCTTTCCCCAGCGGCGGGCACGGGCAACCGCTAGTGTCCACCTTCGCTCCGTAGCGCATGACCTCAGGAGGAAGACACACCCATGAAGATTCGAGCCCTGCTCACCGCCGCCGCACTGACCGCCGCCCTCCCCGCCCTGGCGCAGGAGGACGCGGGCACGCCGCCGCCGGCCAAGAAGACGCCGCCCAAGGGCCAGAAGGCCAAGGCCCAGGTGAAGAACTCCGAGGGCAAGGACGTGGGCGAAATCACCCTGGAGCAGACCAAGCAAGGCATCCTCATCAAGGGCAAGCTGAGCAACCTGCCCCCCGGTCAGCACGCCTTCCACATCCACGAGGTGGGCAAGTGCGAGGCGCCCGCCTTCACCACGGCCGGCGGCCACTTCAACCCCAGCAAGAAGGCCCACGGGCTGCTGGCGCCGAAGGGCAAGCACCACGGCGACCTGCCCAACCTCTACGTCGCGCAGGACGGCACGGTGCAGTTCGACATTTTTTCGCAGAACGGCCTCACCGTGAAGTCGCTGTTCGACAAGGACGGCTCCTCGGTGATGGTGCACGCCAAGGAAGACGACTACCACACCGACCCGACGGGCGACGCGGGCGGCCGCATCGCCTGCGGCGTGGTGGAGAAGACGTAGTCCGCCCCACACGGGCAGCAACCGGGCCTCTCCCTCGCACGGGAGAGGCCGCCGTCACACGTAGCCGAAGCGCCGGCGGGCGAACCACTCCGCGCCCAGCAGCGCGATGAGCGCCACCAGGTAGTACCAGCGGTCCCACAGCGGCTGATCCCTGGCGCGGCCCACCTCCACCACGGGAGGGTCCAGCAGCGGCACGTCCGGGAGGCCGTCCCGCGGCAGCTTGTAGGACTTGCCGCCCGTCTCCTTCGCGAGCTGCGCCATCAGCTCCGGCCGCACGGACGCGTCCGACAGCTCGGGCCCCACGGCGCGCACGGCCACCGCGTCCTCGCCCTTGCCCAGGTCCGTCTCGCCCTTCTTCGCGGAGGCCAGCAGCTTGTAGGGCCCGGGCGCGGGGGGCTCGAACTCCAGCCGCACCACGCCGTCCGTCCCCGTGGTGCCCGTCTGCACCGCCACCGGCTTCTGCGTGGCGACGGAGAAGAGCTCCACCCGCACCTGCGCGTCCTGCGCCGGCTGGTAGTCCGCCAGCCGCGCCTGCACCACGACGCCCACGGGCCGGCCCGGCTCCACGGACGGAGGGTCCGCCGTCACCTTCAGCGTCGTCAGGTCCGGATCTCTCACCAGCCACCGCAGCGCATTGCCCCAGAAGCGGTCATACGCGCGGCTGGGCGAGCCATCCTTGTGCGCCGCGAAGGCCCAGTACCAGGAGGCGTCCGTGGCCATCACCAGCGAGCGCCCGCGGCCGTAGTCCCACACGGCCACCAGCGGCGCGTTCTTCCCGCCCACCGTCAGGTGCGGGTGGTCCAGCAGCACCGTGGCCCCCGGGCGCGCCTGCGTCAGGTTGGCGCCCGGGATGGGCGGCAGCTCCGCCCACGCGGCCTCCGTGCTGGCGGCGCCCATGCCAATGCCCGTCACCGGGTGACGCAGGCCTTCGGGTGTCAGGCGCGGCTTGAAGGCGTCCAGGTTGGCGGGGCCCGTGGCCACCACCGGCAGCGCCTCCATCAGCGTGGGCATGGTGGCGCGGCCTTCGCCCAGCACACTGTCGCCGCCAATCATCACGAAGGCGCCGCCGTTGTGCACGTAGCGCTCCAGGTTGCGCTCGTACTCGGCGATGGAGAGCGACGGGTCCGAGTGCCCGAAGTTCTGGAAGATGACGACGTCGAAGGTGTCCAGCTTCGTGTCGAAAATCTCCTCCATGGGGAACGGGATGAGGGACAGCTCGCGCTGGTCGTTCACCACGCCCGGGTCGTCCGACAGCGTGCGCAGGATGTAGAAGGACACTAGGTCCACGTTGGCGTCCTGGCGCAGCAGGCCGCGCAGGTAGCGCTCGTCCCAGGAGGGCCGCCCCACCACCAGCAGCACGCGCACGCGGTCCCGAATCACCTTCAGCGTGAAGGAGCGGGTGTTGTTCTCCGCCACGGCCTCGCCCGGGAAGGTGGGCACCGTCATCGTGTAGACGAAGCGCCCCGTCTGGTCCGGCGTGAAGGTGAAGGCCACGGGCTTCACGTCGTCCGCGGACTCCATCCGCACCACCTTGCTGGCGACCGTCTTGCCTTCCTGGCTGAGCACCACGGGGATGTCCTGCCCCGCGAAGCCGCGGCCGTGAATCTCCACCTCCACGGTGAGCGAGTTGCGGACGAAGGCGAAGTCATCCACCTTCAGCCCCTCCACGGCGACGTCCTTCAGCGTCTCCTGGCCCACGGTGAAGGTGGAGACGGGGACGTTCAGGTCCGCCAGCGCCGCGCGCGCCCGGCCCACCACGCCCGCCTTGAGCTCGGTGTTGTCCGCGCCGTCGCTGAACAGCAGCACCCCGGACAGCTTGCGCGAGCCCTGCCCCGCCCCCGCCGCGGCGCGCACCGCCGCGAGCAGGTCCGTGGTGCCCGCGCGCGCGGGCGTCTTCAGCGCCTCTGGCGTCATCGGCGCCAGCTCCGGGTCGAAGCCATACAGCTCCACCGTGAAGCGGTCCTGCAGCTCCCCCAGGCGCGGCGCCGCCCGCTCCAGGAAGTCCGCCACTTCCTCGGAGCGCGTGCGTCCGCCCACCTCCGCGGGGAAGCTCATGGACGCGGAGCGGTCCACCAGCACCGCGACGCGGTTCTTCATGCGCGCCACCTGCAGGTGGCGGATGCCGGGCTCCAGCAGGAAGAAGAGCGCGGCCAGGCCGGCCCCGGCGCGCAGGGCCCAGAGGAGGACCCGGCGCCCGCGCGAGGGCTCACGGCGCACGCCCCAGGCGGCCAGCGCCACGCCCAGCGCCAGCCCCAGGGCGAGCAGGACCAGCGCCCACGGTGGCAATGGCGAGAGGGTGACGAGCTTCCAGGCGTTGAACGTGGGGGAGTTCATCCAGGCTTTCGGCGGAGGGCCGGTGCTTCAGCGCCGCTTGTTGAGGATGAGCGGCAGGTGGACGGCATCGTCCTTGTAGTCCAGGCAGAGGGCATACATGCAGACGTTGATGCCCAGCCGCACCGCCAGCTCCCGCTGGGGCTCGCCACCCGGCGAGACGTCGAACTCGAAGTCACCCGACTCGTTGCGGCTCCACGCCCCGGCCAGGTCGTTCTGCGAGTACAGCACCGCGGTGCGCCTGCCCAGGTTGCAGCCCATCAACTGGGGCTTGTTGAGCACCCGCCCGGGCGCCGCGTCCAGCAGGAAGAAGGACTTGAACACCACGTGCTTCGACGGCACCTCGGCCAGCGGGCTCTGGGGCAGCACCCGCGCCAGCTCCCGGCGGAAGGACGCGTCGAAGCCGGCCCCGTCGCTGGCGTCGTTGGCGTCCGCGAGCATGAAGCCGCCGTACGTCAGGTAGCGGCGCAGGTTGGCCACCTCCGCCTCCTCCAGCGGGGGGAACTCCCCCTCGCCGCCGAAGTAGAGGAACGGGTATTCGAAGAGGTCCGGCGAGCTGAGCGGAAACGGGCGCGCGTCCGGGACGACCTCCACGGAGGTGCGGCGCTGGAGCTCCCAGGTGATGCGGCGCAGGCCGGACAGCCGCGTGTCCCAGCGGCCCTTGTGACGGGCCACGGCGGGGATGAAGCGGTTCTTCTCACCGAAGGCATGCGCCCGCCGGGCCAGCAGTGGGGCGAGCGCGGCGGTGCCGAGCAGGAGGTTTCGACGGGTCAGACGCCGCGCGGACATAGAGCGTATCTATATACCGTCGACGGGTATGCGCATTCCCCGGTATAGAACGGCGTCATGGCGAAAGGCGGACAGACGCCCCCGGCGCCCGGCTCGGCGGAGGCACAGGCCGCCACCGTCTTCGTGCGCCTGCTCGTACTCGCAATCGTCCGATACGCGTAAGCTTCGGCGGACCGCATCAAGGAGAATCTGCCATGGAAGGCCTCCTCCAGGCCCTCGGGGCGTACCAGACGTTCAATCCCACCGGCTGGGTCGCCATCTACCGGATGCTGCCCATGTGGGCCGGCATCGTGTGCTGTATCGCCGGCGTGACGCTGCTCGTCGCCGGTGGGGGCAAGCTGTTCCGCGTGCTCGCGGGCCCCATTGGCGCGGTGATGGGCCTGCTGTGGACGCCCGTGCTCGTCATGAAGCTGGGCCTGCCGGACGTGGCGAAGATGGCCACCATCGCCGCCGCGGTGCTGATGGCGCTGGGTTTCCTGCTCCCCACGGCCATCACCTTCCTGGGCGTGGGCGTGCCGCTGGGCCTGGTGGCCGGGCAGATCGCCGGGCAGCAGGACTTCCTGCTGGGCTTCGTGCCGGGCTTCATCATCGGCGGGCTGGCGGGCGCGATGCTGCAACGCCCGGTGGCCGCGGTGGTGGCCTCCGCGGTGGGGGCGTGGATGCTCGTCATCGGCGCGCTCGCGGCGCTGCACCAGGTGGGCGGCGTGGTGCAGGCGGTGGCCGGCAAGCCCTGGGGCGTCATCATCGCCGCGGGCCTCTTCGCGGTGGCCGGCGCGGTGTACCAGCTGGCCGTCCGGCCCTCTCCCGAGGAGGCGGACAAGCTTCGCGGGGAGCGTGAGCGGCTCAAGGTGCGGCAGGCGGAGCAACATGCGCTCGAAAAGCGGTGGGGGGTCAAGTAGCCCCCAGAGGCAGGTGGCCGTGCTTTACGTCCACCTGCCCGGGGCGTAGATTCCGCCGCCTTTCCCCCCGGAAGGATTGATGGGTCAGGCCAGGCGTCAGGAGAAGCAGCACGAGTCCCCCAAGGAGTCCGCTCCCCGGCAGGAGCCTCCCGCGAGCACCGCGTGGGTGAAGCCGACGGGACTGACTCGCAAGGGGTGGGCCGTGCTCGTCGGCCTCATCCTCGCCATCCAGTTCCCGCTCATCCACTACGCGCTGCTGCGCGGCCAGCCGGACGCGCGAGCGACGGTGCCGTATTCCCAGGACTTCTCCGACGCGGGCGTGGTGGAGCGCGACTTCTTCTCCACGGGGGGCTACTGGCGCGTGCTGCGGGGCGAGCTGCTCGCTCCCGGCGTGAAGAACAACCCGCTGTGGCTCCAGGCCGCGCTGCCGGAGGACGTCGCCGTGGAGTTCGACGTCCGCTCGGAGCTGCCCGCCGGGGACATCCGGGTGGAGCTCTTCGGCAACGGCAGGGACCCCGCCTCCGGCTACGTGCTGGTGCAGGGCGGCTGGAACAACTCCATGTCCGTCATTGGCCGGCGCGACATGAACGCGCAGTCGCTGGACGCGCTCAAGCGCCGGGCCGTGCGCTCCGGCGTGGACGACGTGGACCTGAAGGACAGCGGCATCTTCAAGGAGGACACCAAGGTTCGGGTGGAGCTGCGAGGCCAGCCGGTGCAGGCGGGCCGCACGTACCACTGGCGCATCGAGCGCCGCGGCACGCTGCTGCGCTGGTTCGTGGACGGCGAGCTGCTGCTGGAGCTGGATGACCCGTACCCGCTCAAGGGCCCCGGGCAGGACCGGCTGGGCCTGTCCGGCTTCGAGTCCCAGATTTTCTACGACAACCTGCGGGTGGACACGCCGGACCGGCTGCCCTTCACGGCGGCGCCGCGCGCGCCCACGCCGCCCCCCGGCCCCTACGCGGACGACTTCAACCGCGACACGCTGGGCGACGCGTGGAACGTCACCAACCCCTCCGCGGTGAAGCTGGTGGACGGGGCGCTGGTGGTGGAGCTGATGCACAACCGGCCGGTGTGGCTGAAGCAGCCCATCCCCACCAACGCCACAATTGAGTTCGACGCCTGGACGGACAACCCGGAGGGCGACATCAAGGTGGAGGCGTGGGGTGACGGGCGCTCGTTCTACGCGGGCGACCTGCGGCTGCAGTACACCGCCACCGGGTACGTCATCATCTTCGGTGGCTGGCGCAACACCCAGTCCGCCATCGCCCGGCAGAACGAGCACACGAATGACCGGGCGGTGCGCGACGGCGCCGCGGTGGTGCCCGGCAAGCGGCACCACATCAAGATTACCCGCAACGGCGGCACCCTGGCGTGGGAGCTGGATGGCCAGCCCTACCTGACGCTCAAGGACCCCGTCCCGCTGGAGGGCCCGCGCAATCAGTACTTCGGCTTCTCCGGCTGGAAGAACCGGGTCCACTTCGACAACTTGAAGATTCAGCCGCTCGCCCCCTAGCGGTGAAGGACAATCCCACGTGCGCAGAGTAGGCATCTTCGGCTGGGGCGTCGTCGCCCCCCGGTCCAGGAACATCGAGGCGTTCGAGCGCAACCTCTCGTCGTCCGAAAGCTGGCTGTCCCCCTTCAACGGCTTCGGCCCCGACAACTTCCTCGTCGGAATGCCGGAGTTCGACCTGGCCGACTACAAGCCATGGATTGACGCGCGCTTCCCGGGCAGCCGCTTCTCGCAGCTCGAGCGGAAGATGGGCCAGCCGACGCAGTTCGCCATCGGCTCCTTCATCCAGGCCCTGGCACAGAACCCGGGCCTGGAGCAGGAGCTGCAGGCGCTGGGGCCCCGCGCGCACGTCTACGTGGGCACCGGCCTGGGCGACCTGCCCACCATCCGCTCCATCTCCCTGGACCTGTACCGCGCCCAGCGCCGGTGGGACCGCTTCTGGTCCGCGCCGGAGCGCAACGGCGCCCTGCGCAAGTGGCGTGAGACGCAGGAGCCGCTGCCCGGCCTCCCGCCGGAGCCCTCCACGGTGGACGAGGCCACGCGTGACGAGGCCGAGGACGCGTGGTGGCACTTCTGGGCGGGCCGCTCGCCGGAGCTGCGCGAGTACCTGGACGAGCTGCGCGAAATCGAGGCCATTGGCGTGCCCGAGGACGGCGACGTGGAGTCCGCCAAGCTGGCCGTCATCAAGGAGAAGCGCACGCGCAACGCCCGGCTCCAGAAGAAGTGGATGTCGCCGGAGCCGCCGTGGAACGCCGTGTCCTCCAACGTGCTGTGGAACATCCACAACACGCCGGCCTCGCAGATTTCGATGATGGGCCGCATCACCGGCATGACGTTCGCCCCGGTGGCCGCGTGCTCGTCATTCGGCTACGGCCTGCGGCTGGCCATCAACGCGATTCAACTGGGCCAGGCGAAGGCCGTCGTCATGGGCATGACGGACCCGCCGCCGATGCCACTCACGGTGGGCGGCTTCTACAACGCCCGCGTCATCTCCGCGGACGCCGCCATCTCCAAGCCCCTCACCGCGCTGCGCGGTACGCACATCGCGGGCGGCTCGGTGGTGTGGGTGCTGGGTGACTTGGAGCACTTCACGGCCAAGGGCTTCAAGCCGCTGGGCATGGAGCCCATCGCGGTGGGCGTCACCGCGGACGCCGACCACATCATCACCCCGTCCAAGGAAGGCCCCACGCTGGCCATCCGCGAGGCCCTGGCCGCGGCCGGCTGCGCCCCGGAGGACGTGGGCAGCTGGGACTTGCACGCCACCGCCACCCCGGGCGACTACCTGGAGGTCCAGAACCTGCGCGACGTGCTGCCCGAGCAGGTGCTGATTACGGCGCGCAAGGGCACCTTCGGCCACGGCATGTCCGCCGGCGGCGGCTGGGAGCTGACGGCGCAGTACCTGGGCTACGGCCAGGGCCGGGTGTTCCCCACGCCGCTGAAGGAAGCGGAGCTCAACAAGCAGATTTCCCGCGTCCACGGCCGCTACGTCTTCGACGAAGCCGTCGACGCGCCCGCGGGCTGCGCGGGCAAGCTGTCCATGGGCGTGGGCGGCATCAACGCCTGCGTCATCTCCCGCCCCTGGTCGAAGTAGGGGCGGGGCCCGCCGCGCGACTCAGGGGTGTGCGGCCAGCGCGTCCGCGTCGAAGCGCGCGGCCGCCTCCGGGTCACTGCGGCGGAGAATCTCCAGCTCGATTTCCAGGTCCCGGAAGTAGTTCTGCCGGGTGGGGAGGACGCCGCTGGCCTGGCTGTCGTTGACGGCCTGGGCGTAGTCCTCGTCCGTCTTGATTTCCCTGTCCACGTAGCCCACGCCAATGGACTGGGTGACGCGGTCCCCGCGCATCACCCGCAGGGCCGTGCCGCCGCTGGTGAGCACGATTCCCTGCACCAGGAAGCGGGACGCCGTGCCTGGGCCCAGGCTGCCACCGCCAGAGTCCAGCCACTCCGTCTCCAGCACGTAGCGGCCGGGCATCTCCTTCCAGGAGTAGCCGTGGCTGCGCAGCACCTCCTGGACGTGGGGCCACAGCTCCGCCAGCTCCTGGCGGTAGACGTGGTCGGCCGCCTTGTCGCGCACGTAGCTCTTGCGCAGGGAGCCGGAACAACCCGTGAGCGTCAGCAAGGTGGCGACGACGAGACACACTCCCGCGAGGCGGGTTGAGCGGTGCATGAGGGGTCCTCTGAAGGTGAGAGGAGAACGGCCGGACGCCCCCAGCATATCGCCAGTGCCCGGCCAGATGCCCCGCCCCCCCGTCAGGCCTTGGGACTGGCCACCAGGTCGAAGTCCGGGATGTGTTCACGCATGAACTCACGCATCCGGTTGATGAGGGCCGCCTCGATTTGCCGGGCCCGCTCCCGGCTGACGCCGTACTTGTCGCCAATGTCCTGAAGCGTCAGGGGCTCGTCGGAGACGAGGCGGCTCTCGAAGATGAAGCGCTCCTTGCCCTCCAGCGTCCGGGCGAACTCGGACAGCTTCTCCCGGAAGAGGGCCTTGAGCTGCTCGGCGCCCAGGCGCTCGTCCGCCGGGATGGAGTTGGACGGCAGGTAGCGGTCCGCCCGGGTGCTCCGCGAGTCGTCGTCGTTGCCCAGGGGCGCGTCGAGCGACATCTCGTCGTGCCCCAGCCGCTGGTCCATCTCCACCACGTCCTGCTCGGTGACGTTCAGCCGCTCGGCGAGCAGCTTCGGGCTGGCCTCGAAGCCCTGCGCGATGAGCTTCTCCTGCTCCTGGCGCAGCTTGAAGAAGAGCTTCCGCTGGGCCTCGGTGGTCCCCAGCTTCACCATCTTCCAGTTGTCCATGATGTAGCGGAGGATGTACGCGCGAATCCACCAGGCGGCGTAGCTGCTCAGCTTCACGCCGCGCTCGGGGTCATACTTCTTCACCGCCTGCATCAGCCCGATGTTGCCCTCCTGGACCAGGTCCAGCAGCGACAGCGGGTTGCGGTGGTACTCGTGCGCCAGCTTGACGACCAGGCGCAGGTTGGAGGCCACCAGCCGATAGGCGGCGTTCACATCCCCGGATTCCTTGTAGTACCGGGACAGCTCAAGCTCCTCCTCCCGCGTCAGGAGGGGATGGCGGTGCACCTCGGCCATGTAGGCCTGGAGGGGGTCCCTGGGCGTGAGCGCCGCCTCCTCCGCGCGGATCAGCGCCCTGGGGGACGCCATGGGGGTGCCCAGGTCGGCCTCCGGTTCAACCTCCGCCAGCTCCGCCGCGTCCGGCTCCAGGGAATCCGGGTCCGTTTGAGCCTCGACTTCCGCACCGTCGACCTCGGCGTCGACGACGTCGCCAACCCCGGGCGAGGCCGTCCGTTTCACGCGGGGGCGGGGGGACGTCCCTTTGGTTCTTTTCCTCCCATTCGCCATGGGGGCTCCATACAGCAAAGTGCCGCGATTGTTGCCACAGGGTAATGCAGGGGCTATGCCCATGCCCGATGAGCGACATCCAAGAGCCAAACGTGCCGGGGAGTCCGGCGCCTGACGAAGCCCCGACGCGTCCCGCCGAGTACATCGCGGACATCGGCTTCGACGACATGAACCTGTCAGAGCCCATCCGCCTTGCCTTGGCGGAGCGCGGCTATACCAACCCCACCCCCGTCCAGGCCCGCGCCTTCCGGCCCGCCATGGAGGGAAAAGACCTCATCGTTCGCAGCAAGACGGGCACCGGGAAGACGGCCGCGTTCGGCCTGCCGCTGCTCGAGAAGATTCCCACCGACGAGCGCCGCGTCCGCGCGCTCATCCTCTGCCCCACCCGCGAGCTGGCCCTGCAGGTCGCCGACGAGCTGAGGTCGCTCGCCAAGCACAAGGGCCTGAAGGTCGCGGCCATCTACGGCGGCGCCTCCATGAAGCAGCAGGAGGACGCGCTGGAGGATGGCACCCCCATCATCGTCGGCACGCCGGGCCGCGTGTTCGACCACATCAACCGCGGCAACCTGAAGCTCGACGCGTGTGATCACGCCATCCTGGATGAAGCGGATGAGATGCTCAACCAGGGCTTCTACGAGGAAGTCACGCGCATCCTCGACCGCCTTCCCAAGACGCGCCAGGTGCTGCTCTTCAGCGCCACCGTCCCCACGGACATCCAGAACCTCATCGCGCGCTACACGACGAACGCGGAGACGCTGCTGCTGTCAGGCGACGTCTTCACGGTGGAGCACATCCACCACATCCGCTACAACGTGTCGGACGCCTTCCCCAAGCCGCGCAACCTCATCTACGTGCTGGAGAAGGAAGAGCCGCAGAACGCCATCATCTTCTGCAACACGCGGGATGACACGGCCCTGGTGACGGCGGTGCTCAACCGCAACGGCTTCGACGCGGAGCTGCTCAATGGCGACCTGCCGCAGAAGGAGCGCGAGCGGGTGATGGGCAAGGTGAAGCGCGGCGAGGTGGCCTTCATGGTCGCCACGGACATCGCGGCGCGCGGCATCGACATCTCCGGCCTGGAGTACGTCATCAACTACTCGCTGCCGGAGGACCCGGCGGTGTACCTGCACCGCGTGGGCCGCACCGGCCGCATCGGCAACAAGGGCACCGCCATCAACCTCTTCTCCGGGCGCGAGCTGGCCACGTACACCGTGCTGGAGAAGAAGTACGGCATCAAGTTCGACAACCGCGAGATGCCGGCCCCGGAAGAGGCCATGCGCCTGTGGACGGAGCGCCACGTGCGCGAAATCCAGGAGGCCGCGGGCGGCTCCGTCTTCGAGGGCTTCCTGCCGCTGGCCGCGCAGCTCAAGCCCCGCGCGGACGCCGACGACCTCATCGCCTTCCTGCTCAAGTACTTCTTCAGCCACCTGCGCATGGAAAAGGCCGCCGCGGCGATGGCGGCGGAGGGGCGTGAGCCCCCGCAGGAGCGCAAGTTCGAGAGCCGCGAGAGCGGCCGGCGCGAGCGCGGCGAGCGGAAGGAGCGTGGCGGTGAGCGCCGCGACCGTGAGCGCGACGACCGGCGTGAGAAGCGCGGAGAGTCCCCCGAGCGTGAGCGCCGGCCCCGCCGTGACGACGCGCGGCGCGAGCGTGGCGGCGAGGCGGGCCGCGGCGCGGCGGCGCTGGAGGCCGGTCCGGGCGAGGCGAAGCTGTGGGTGAACCTGGGCACCGCGGATGGCCTGGGGCCGGGCAGCATCGCCACGGCGATGGAAGACGCGGGCGCCCCGGTGGGCAAGGTGGTGCGCGCCGAGCTGCGCCCCACCTTCGCCTATGTCTTCGTGGCGGAGGAGGACTCCGCCGCCTTCGAGGCCATCAACGGCAAGCAGCACGGCACCAAGACGCTGCGCGTGGAGAAGAGCAAGCCGCGCACGGAGCGTGACGCCGCGCCCCGCCCGCCCCCGTCCCCGGACGCGGGCCCCGGCGAGGCGAAGCTGTGGATCAACCTGGGCATGGACGACGGCATGGACGAGGCGAAGCTGCCCGCCACGCTGGAGGCCGCGGGCGCTCCGGCCGGCAAGGTGCTGCGCACCCTGCTGCGCCCCACCTACGGCTACGCCTACGTGGCCGAGGACGACGCGCCCGGCTTCGAGGCCGTCAACGGCAAGCCCCACGGGGAGAAGGCGCTGAAGGTGGAGCGTCACCGTCCGCGTGGCGCGCGCCCGGAGCGCCGTCCCCGCACGGAGGCCCTGCCGGAGGTTCCCGGCCAGACGCGCCTGTGGGTGGGCCTGGGCAAGCAGGACGGGCTGGACGAGGCGGGCGTCGCCGCCGCGCTGGAGGCCGCGGGCGCTCCGGCCGGCAAGGTGCTGCGCACGGACCTGCGCCCCACCTACGCGTACGTCTTCGTCGCCGACGAGGACGTCGCGGCCTTCGAGACCACGCACGGCAAGCCCCACGGCGAGCGCACGCTCAAGGTGGAGCAGGCCAAGCGGAAGTAGTCCCTCAGGTGCCGCCAGTCCCTGGACTGGCGGCCTTCCTGCGCCGCTCGCGGTGGTAGTGGGCGGCGCACAGGCTCCGGGCGAGCACCGGCTTCTCGCAGCCGGGCTCGCCGCAGCGGACGGGCTCCGGCCGGACGGCCTGGAGGTCCTCCGTTGCCGGCGTGGGCTCGTTGAACATCACCTCCGCCACCGACAGCAGCCGGTCCACGTCCGCGCGTGCCAGGCCGCGCCCCTGGACGAAGGCCTCCAGCCGGTGGACCCCCGCGTCCTTCGTGTCCTCCAGCCGCAAGAGCTCCCACAGCGGGAGCTGGAGCGCGGCGGCCACCTGGAGCAGCGTCTCATAGCTGGGGCTGCGCTCGCCCCGCTCCAGCAGGGACGCGAAGGACACGGAGATGCCGCAGCGGGCGGCGAGGTCCTCCTGGGTGAGGCCCCGCCGCTCCCGCAGCGCCCGGATGCGCCGGGCCAGTCCCTGGAGGTGTCCACTCACGGTGGAAGCATCCGGCGGTTCGGGCGGCATGGCAGTTTCCTATGGTAGCGCACCCCTTCTGTTAAGGTCGCGCGCGCCGCCATCCAGGAGCATGCCGACACATGAGCGCCGTCGAGGGTACCAACTACTACTTCCGCAAGGCCGCGCGGATCATGGACGTGGGCACCCCCATCGAAACGCTGCTCGCCACGCCCCTGCGCGAGGTGAAGGTCCAGGTCTCCATCGAAATGGACTCCGGGGAGATTCGCACCTTCCTCGGCTACCGGATTCAGCACGACAACAGCCGCGGCCCCATGAAGGGCGGCCTGCGCTACCACCCGATGCTGGACCAGGACGAGTGCGCGTCGCTCGCCTCGTTGATGACGTGGAAGACGGCCGTGGTGAATGTCCCCTACGGCGGCGCCAAGGGCGGCATCGCCTGCGACCCGTCCCAGCTGAGCATCAAGGAGCTGGAGCGCCTCACCCGGAAGTTCGTGGACCAGGTGCAGGACGTCATCGGCCCCACGCGCGACATCCCCGCCCCCGACGTCAACACCAACCCCCAGGTGATGGCGTGGATCATGGACCAGTATTCGCGCTACCACGGCCACTCGCCCGCGGTGGTGACGGGCAAGCCGCTGGAGCTGTACGGCTCCAAGGGCCGCGAGGCCGCCACCGGCCGCGGGCTGCTCTACGTGGCGCGTGAAATCCTGAGAGATTTGGGCCTGCCGGTGAAGGGCACGCGCTTCGCGCTCCAGGGCTTCGGCAACGTGGGCAGCCACACCGCGCAGCTCCTCTGGGAGGACGGCGGCGTGGTGGTGGCCGTGGCGGACGCGCTGGGCGGCGTGCGCAACCCGCAGGGCCTGGACGTCCCGTCCCTCTTCGAGCACGTGAAGCGCACCGGCACGGTGACGGGCTTCAGCGGCGGTGCTTCGTGCGGCAACGAGGACGTGCTGGGCGCGGACTGTGAGGTCCTCATCCCCGCGGCGCTGGGCCACGTGCTCACCCGGGAGAACGCCCACGCGGTGCGCGCCAGGCTCATCATCGAAGGCGCCAACAGCCCCACGCAGCCAGAGGCCGACGAGGTGTTCGAGAAGCGCGGCATCTTCGTGGTGCCGGACGTGCTGGCCAGCGCCGGCGGCGTGACGGTGAGCTACTTCGAGTGGGTGCAGAACCTCCAGCACCTGTCGTGGGAAGAGGACCGCGTCAACGCGGAGCTGGAGAAGTCCATGAAGGAGGCCTACGAGCGCGTGGCGCAGGTGGCGCGCTCCCGGAAGGTCTCCATGCGGACGGCCGCGTACATCCTGGCGATTGGCCGGGTGGGCAAGGCCACCGTCCTGCGCGGCATCTGACGCGGCCCGCCGTGTCACGCCCTGGACGTAGCGCGGCGCGGCAGACAGCCGGCGGAGCGCGCTCTTTCCTCGTGTCTCTTCCGCCCGGGGCTCGCATCCGATAGAGGCGCGCCCATGGTCACCCTCGAGGACATCCAGGCCGCGCGCGAGCGCCTTCGCTCGGCCATTCGCCCCACGCCGTGCCCGCAGTCGGATTACTTCACGGAGCGGACGGAGTGCGCCGCGGTGTACTTCAAGCTGGAGAACCTCCAGCGCACCGGGGCCTTCAAGGAGCGCGGCGCCCTCAACAAGCTGCTGACGCTGACCGGGGATGAGCGGCGCCGGGGCGTCATCGCCGCGTCGGCCGGCAACCACGCGCAGGGCGTGGCGTACCACGCGCGGCGGCTGGGCGTGAGTGCCACCATCGTCATGCCGGAGCGCACCCCGCTCATCAAGGTGTCGCGCACGCGGGATGACTACGGCGCGCGCGTGGTGCTCAAGGGCACCAACTACGACGAGGCCTACGCGGAGGCGCTGCGCATCCAGAAGGCGGAGGACCGCGTCTTCATCCACCCCTTCAATGACGCGCACGTCATCGCCGGCCAGGGCACCATTGGGCTGGAGCTGCTGGAGCAGTGCCCCGACCTGGAGGTGGTGCTGGTCCCCATTGGGGGCGGCGGGCTCATCTCCGGCATCGCGTGCGCGCTGAAGGAGACGCGGCCCGACATCCGCGTGGTGGGCGTGCAGGCGGAGACCATCGCCAGCATGAAGGCGTCGGTGGAGGCGGGCGAGCGCGTGCTGCTGGCCGCCGCGGGCACCACCATCGCGGACGGCATCGCCGTCAAGCGCGTGGGAGACCTCACCTTCCCCATGGTGCAGAAGTACGTGGACGAGGTGGTCGCGGTGGACGAGGAGGAGATTGCCGCCGCCATCCTCACCCTGCTGGAGCAGGAGAAGAGCGTGGTGGAGGGCGCCGGCGCGGTGGGCGTGGCGGCGCTGCTCCGCGGTGACGTTCCCGCCGCGCGGGGCCGGCGCACCGCCATCATCTTGAGCGGTGGCAACATCGACATGAACGTCATCAGCCGCATCATCGAGCGCGGCCTGGTGAAGGCCGGCCGTCTGGTGCAGTTGGAGGTCCGGCTGCCGGACCGGCCCGGCATGCTGGCGAAGCTCACCACGCAGGTGGCGGACCTGCGCGCCAATGTCGTGGAGATCCACCACGAGCGCGCCTTCTCCAAGGCGGGCCTGGGGGAGACCATGGTGGAGGTGACGCTGGAGACCACCGGGCCCGCGCAAATCGAGGAGCTGGAGCGCGCGCTCCACCGGCAGGGCTGGCAGGTGGCCCGCAAGTGACAGCCGTCCGGGGCAGGGCCTTGCGCCCCTGCGCCCGTGTCCGGCGATACTCAGGGCATGAGCCCCGCCGCCCTGCTCTCCGCCCTGCTGCTGACCGCCGCCCCTGCTTCTCCCGGACAGAAGGCGAAGTCGCTCGCCGCCAGCCGCGCATGGGAGGAGCTGTATCTGGCCTTCTCGGCCGGAGCGGCGTCGGACGTGCCCGCCGCGCAGCGGAGCACCGTCGCCACGGCGCTCCAGAAGGGCTGCGAGGCGTTGAGGGACGGAGATCCGGTGATGGCGTACTCGCTGGGCGAGCGCGCCGCCGTCTACGAGGCGTCCGCGGGCGCGCTGCGGTGCCTGGCCCGGGCCGCGCGGAAGACGGACCAGCGGGCCGCCGCGGAAGCCGCCCTGCGCAAGGGGCTGGCCCAGTACCCCAAGGACGGCGCCTTCGGCCTGGAGCTGGGGCGGCTGCTGATGGAGGAGCAGGACGCGGCGGGCGCCGTGGCCGCGCTGGAGAAGGTGCCGGCGAAGTCGAAGGAGGCCGCGGAGGCGAAGCGGCTGCTCGTGCAGGCCCGCGCCAAGACGGCAGAGGAGACCGCCGCGCGGCGGGAGGCGGAGCGCCTGGAGCTGCGGATGAACGGCGCCACGAGCGGGCGGCCCACCCCCAGGGTCGAAGCCCAGCCCGCGGTGGCCGGCCAGGGCCGGGGCTCCACGCGCTCGGCCAGCCTCAGCTACGAGTCGGGCACCGGCGCGGACGGCATGCGGACGCGCTCCAACAGCCGCTTCGTCATCAAGTACTTCAACAACCAGCGCGACTTCGGTCAGCGCGCGGAGTACGAGGGCCGAATCGTCGCCGCCCTGGACGAGGCCTACGACTTCACCCGCAGCATGTTGGGCGAGGTGCGACAGGCGCCGGTGGACATCATCCTGTACACGCTCGCGGAGTTCCAGACGCACTTCGGCGCGGCGAGGGCGCGAGCGGTCGCCGGGCTCTATTCCGACAACGCCATCCGCATCAACGACGCCGCGGAGCTCACGCAGCAGACCAAGGCCACCCTGGTCCACGAGTACGTCCACGCCGCGCTGGATGACTTCTGCGGCGGCTACGGCAACAACCTCCCCATCTGGCTCAACGAGGGACTGGCCGAGTACGTCGAGTGGCGCTACCTGGGTGTCGAGGACCCCCAGCGGTCGGTCCGGAACTACATGGCCCAGGCCGCCAAGGCGAACGCCCTGCCCAAGCTGGCGCAGATGGAGGGCTCGTCCCTCATCATGCAGCGGAATCCGACAGTCGCCTATGCCACCTCCGCCGTGGCCGTCCGCGAGCTGGTGAAGCGGGGCGGCACGGGCCGGTTCCTCACGATGGTCCGCGAGGTGGGACAGGGAAGACCCATCGACGAGGCCCTGTCGGACCACTACGGCAAGACACGGGCGAGCCTCGACGAGGACGTCCGGGCCGCTCTCCAGTAGGGGAAGCTGGCAGCCGGGCCCGGGCCAATTGGTTTACCCGTTCCCGGGAGTCCCCTAGACTCGCAGCCCCCTCTATTTACGCTGCGACAGAAGCTCGGCGGTACGCTGTCCGCAGCAAGGTGACGGATGTCGGACACGCGCGCAGCGATGAGAGAATTCCGTTTCCTCGACGAGAAGCGGAAGCTGGGAAGCCTGTCTCCGGTGGAGGAGGCTCGCTGGAACGAGCTGCGCGCACAGCTGGGCGTGGATGACGCGCCAGCAGCCGACGCCGCCGCATGGCAGCAGCAGGCCGCGCCCCAGGGCTACTACGCCGCTGACGGCCAGTGGTACCCCTACCCCGCTGGCTACGAGCAGCAGCCCCAGGGCTACTACGCCGCTGACGGCCAGTGGTACCCCTACCCCGCTGGCTACGAGCAGCAGCCCCAGGGCTACTACGCCGCTGACGGCCAGTGGTACCCCTACCCCGCTGGCTACGACCCGAACCAGGGTGACGATCCGAACGCGCAGGCGTATGCGCAGCAGGGCTACGACCCGAACGCTCAGGCCTATGCGCAGCAGGGCTACGACCCGAACGCTCAGGCCTATGCGCAGCAGGGCTACGACGCGCAGGCGTATGCGCAGCAAGGCTACGACGCGCAGGCGTATGCGCAGCAGGGCTACGACCCGAACGCTCAGGCCTATGCGCAGCAGGCGTATGACCCGAACGCTCAGGCCTATGCGCAGCAGGCGTATGACCCGAACGCTCAGGCCTATGCGCAGCAGGCGTATGACCCGAACGCTCAGGCCTATGCGCAGCAGGGCTACGACCCGAACGCGCAGGCTTACGCGCAGCAGGCGTATGACCCGAATGCGGACTACGCCCAAGGCGCTGCCGAAGCGTGGCAGGCGGAGCCGCAGGCCCATGCCGCGGAGTCCGTGCAGCAGCCCTACCCCACCGCTCCCGCGACCCAGCCGGCTGTCGAGCCAGACCACATCAGCCTGTCGGACGACATCGACATTCCCGCGCTGAGCGAGCCCGCGCCGTGGATGACGCCGGGCGCCGGCGGCCAGGCGCAGAGCGCACTGAGTGATGAGCAGGAACCCTCCATCGAGGCGACGCCCGCCGACGAGGAACCGGCGGCGGCGGATGATCCGTCTGCGTCGTTCGCGGACGTCACCGACGACCTCCAGCACGATGCGCAGCCCGAGTTCGAGGAGGCGCAGCCGGAAGCCCTCCGCGTGGCGGAGGATGACTTCTCGGAGGTGGGCACGGACACCCCGGCGGTGACCGCAAGCGCCGAGCCCGAGACCTCCCTGGAGGCGTCGTTCGCCGACATGTCGATGGAGGTCGAGTCAGCACCGGAGGCGCCCGTGGCGCCCACGGGCGACGCCCTGGCCTCGTCGGAAGTGGAGGTCCCCTCCTCCGAGGTCGAGTTGCTGGACGGCACCGGCGACAGCGAGCCTGTCCTGGCCCACGAGCAGTCTCCCGCCGCCATCGATGATGCGTGGGCCTCCGCGCCGCTCGCCGTCGAGCCTGAGCATGTGGACGTCGCCGATGCGGGCGACATCATCGACGTTGCCGCCATGGCGGAGCCGGAGGCGGCCTCGCAGGCTGCGGACTCGGAAATCGCGCTCGATGATTCCGACATGGTCGAAGCGTCGGCCGCGGGTACGACGGATGCGTGGGACGCGGGCACGACGACCGACGTGACGGATGACCACGGCGCGACGGATTTCAGCGCGAGCCATACTTACGAGGCACAACCCGCCGAGATTGCACTCGACACCACGGATGTGGCTTCGGCCGAAGCCGAGCCCACCGAGATTGCGCTCGATGCAGCCGACGTGAGCGACGAGGCGGTTGAGCACGCCCCGGAGACGACGCTCGACGCGCCCGCGGAAATCGCGCTCGACGCTTCCGATGTCGCCGTGGCGGAGACCTACCCTGCAACCGACTTCGCGACGGCCGACGTCAGCGATGTCGCGACGACGGAAGCCTATCCCGAGGTGGCGCTGACCACCTCCGAGACAGGCGACACGACCGCAGCCGCTCCCGAGCCTGAGTTGACGGCCGCGGATGCCAGCAGCGAAGTCGTCGCCGAGGCCTCTCCCCCCGACACCTACGGCAGCGAAGCCGCCTCGTTCGAGCCCTCCGAAGAGACTGCTTTCAGCGCAGGCGACGAGACCGCCGCTGGCGAGCCGTACACCGAAGCCGTGCTCGACGCCCCGGAGGTCAGCGACACGGCGGTGAGCGAGCACGCTTTCACGACGTCCGAAGCGAGCGAGCCGGCCACAGCCGAGGTGTATCCGGAAGTGGCACTCGACGCCGCCGACGTCAGCGATGCGGCCACGATGGAGTTGGACTCGACGACGACCGCTGTCGAAGCCACCTCCGACACCGCGTCGGCATCCAACGACTGGGGCAGCACGGACGCGGCCGAAGACTTCGCGACGACGGCGCATGCGGCCTCCGACGTCAGCGAAGTGGCTGTCATCGAGACGGCTCACGGCACCTACGAAGACTCGGACGAAGCCTCCACCGGGGCGGAGCTCGTCCTCGACGCAACCGAGATGAGCGAGCCCGAAATCGCTCTCGATGCGTCTGATGTCGCCGAATCGACTTCCGCCCATTCGCCCTCTGAAATCACGCTCGACGCCACGGACGTCGCCGAGTCCGCTCCCATCGAGTCGGCCGCGGAGATTTCCCTGGAGTCCTCCGACGTCGCCGAGCCGCAATCGGCCGAAATCGCGCTTGATTCGTCTGAGGTGAGTGAAGCGTCTCCCGCGCAGGAGGGAAGCGTCCCGACGCTGGAGCTCAACGCGGCCGAGGTTGCGTCCGACGAGCCCTCTCTCGATGTCATCGATGTCGAGTCCGCGCCCGGATACGCCGAGGAAGAAGCATCGTTCCAGGCCGCTGATGCCGGGAGCGAACAGCCTACGCTCGAGGTCATCGACGTCGGTACGGAGGCCGCTGCTCCCGAAGTGGACTCCCCGCAGGGGGCTGCGCCCTTCGCGGCGGCGGATGTCCCATCGCTCGAGATTCGGCCGGTCCAGGTGGGCCCGGACCTCCACGCGGAGACGATCGAGGTGGAGGGAGCCCCGCCGCATGCGTCCGCGCGCACGCCTTCCGCCGAGGAGATGTTCGACCTGAGCGGGAACCCCGAAGAGGCCGTGCCTCTCGCGGCGGCGAACGAGTTCCTGGCCCACGGCCACTTCGCGCCGACTGATGAGCGCGGTGTGGCGGTGGCGGAGGGTGACGCAGGTACCATCGAGCTGCAGCCTGAATGGGCCTCCACTTCCGAGCCGCACGCTGCGGAGGCGGCACAGACGGAATGGGCCCCTTCTGGTGAGCAGGCCGCTTCCAGCGATGCGTATGCAGGCTGGGAGGATCCTGTTTCGGAAACCGTCGAACTCCAGGCGGAGTGGGCGGAGCCTGTCGATGGGCAGAGCGCGCCTGTCACCGCTTCCGAGGGGACGGCCTCCGCGGAAACGGCACCTGCCACGAGCGATACGGAGTGGGCGGCTTCCGACGCAGGCACCGCCCCTGAGGCAGGCCAGGCCGACTGGGCTCCGTCCTCCGCCGAAGCCGAGCCCGTCGAACTCCAAGCGGAGTGGGCTGAGCCGACCGCCGAGGAAGGCCAGACCCATTGGGCCACGGCTGAAGCGTCTCCGAGCGAGGGCTGGAACACGGCGTCGACTGAAGCAGCGCCCGTGGAAGTCCAGGCCGAGTGGGCCGAGGCGTCTGAGGCCGCGCCCGCTGAGGTTCAGGCCGATGGGGCAGTTCCTACGTCCGACGCAGCGCCGGTGGAAGCGCACGCCGAGTGGGCCAATCCCGCCCAGCAGGCAGGAGGCGTCCTGACGGCTGAACCCGCGGCGACCGAGGTCCAGGCCGGATGGGCTGCGCTAGAAACCGGTGACGCCAGCACGGATGCCCAGGCAGGTTGGACGCCGCCGGGCGCCGAGGCCGCGCAGCCCGAGTGGGCCACGCCTGTCGAAGAGGTCGCCGCCGAGGAAGTCCAGACCGAATGGACTGAGCCAGCGACCGAAGCCGCAGCACAGCCCGAGTGGGCCACGACGCCTGCGGCGGAAGCCGCGCAGACCGACTGGGGCGCTCCCGCTACGGAAAACGCCGGGCAGCCTGAGTGGGCTACGCCTGCGACCGAAGCCGCTCCCGGTGAAGGTGCGCAGCCCGAGTGGGCTTCGCCTGCGACCGATGGAGCCCAGGCTGAATGGGCTGCGCCCGCGACCGATGTGGCGCAGACCGACTGGGCCCCAGCTCCCGCGGAAGCCGAGCAGCCTGAGTGGGCTTCGCCCGAGGCTGAAGAGGTCCAAGGCGAGTGGGCGACTCCTGCAGCCGAGACCGCCGCATCGTCGGACTGGGCCTCGCCCGCGACGGCCGAAGCCCAGGCCGAGTGGGCGACTCCCGCGGAAGGCGCTGCATCGGCGTCGGAGTGGGCTTCGCCCGCGACGGCCGACGCCCAGGCGGAGTGGGCGACTCCCGAGGAAGGGGCCGCACCGACATCGGAATGGGCCTCGCCCGCCACCGAGGAAGTCCAGGCCGAGTGGGCTACGCCCGCCACCGATGTCGCCGCACCGGCGTCGGAATGGGCCTCGCCCGCCACCGAGGAAGTCCAGGCCGAGTGGGCTACGCCCGCCACCGATGTCGCCGCACCAGCGTCGGAATGGGCCTCGCCCGCCACCGAAGAAGTCCAGGCCGAGTGGGCTACGCCCGCCACCGATGTCGCCGCACCGGCGTCGGAATGGGCCTCGCCCGCCACCGAAGAAGTCCAGGCCGAGTGGGCTACGCCCGCCACCGATGTCGCCGCACCAGCGTCGGAATGGGCCTCGCCCGCCACCGAAGAAGTCCAGGCCGAGTGGGCTACGCCCGCCACCGATGTCGCCGCACCAGCGTCGGAATGGGCCTCGCCCGCCACCGAGGAAGTCCAGGCCGAATGGGCCTCGCCCGCCACCGAGGAAGTCCAGGCCGAGTGGGCTACGCCCGCCACCGAAACCGCCGCCCAGCCGGAGTGGGCCACGCCTACGCCCGAAGCCGCCCAGAACGCCTGGGCCGCTCCCACGGAAGGCGCGCAGGCCGAGTGGGCGACTCCCGAGGCAGAGGAGGTCCAAGCCGAGTGGGCCGCCGCTCCGGCGGAGGACGCTCAGCAGGAGTGGGCAACACCCACGGAAGCCCCCCACGCCGAGTGGTCCACGCCTGCTACCGAGGAGGTTCAGGCCGAGTGGGCGGAACCCATCGAGGAAGCCGCTCCGGCCGCCGAATGGGCCTCAACGAGCGCACCTGCCGCCTCGCAATGGGACACGTCCGCCGACACCGTCCCCGCGGCCTCGGAGTGGAACGCGCCCACTGGTGACGCGCCTGCCAGCGAGTGGGCTTCCCCCTCGCCGGACACGGCGAGCGCGGAGGGGTTCACGACCAGCCACGACACCGGCGCGGCCTGGGAAGCCTCCGCCACCACCGAGTGGTCCCCGGAGCAGACGGCGAACTGGAACGAAGCGCCCGTCGAAGAGGTCTCCCTCGCGGACACGGCCACGCCCGCCTCGGCGGAGTGGAATGACGCCGAGCCCATCGAAGAGGCTTCCGCGTGGGAGGCCGAGCCCATGCAGGACAGCGCCCCCGTGACGTCGCAGTGGGCCGCCGCCAGCACGGACAGCCCCTTCGGCGCGCAGGCGCAGGACTTCACCGAGGCCACGCCCATCGAGGAAGAAGAAGTCTCGATGGAGCTCGAGCAGGAGGTCTCCGAAATCGACGTCGAGGAAGAAGCCGTGGTGCCGCCGCCCGCGCCCATGGCCTCCATCCCTGTCGTCGCGCCGCCGCCCGCGCACTTCGCCCAGGCGGCCTCCCTGGCCACCGCCGCGCAGCCGCAGCACGCCGCCGCCGTCATGCCGGCCGCGCCCGCCAACCGCATCGCCGTGGAGCGTGAGCCGCTCTTCGACGACACCGCCATCGTCGGAGGCACGGCCCTCACCTCCTTCGTCGAAGGCGAGCACCGCGTCATCATCCACACCGTCGAAGGCCAGGTGAAGCGCGGCACCATCCGCGACGCGGACCTGCTCGACGAGGTCATCTCCCTGGAGCAGCAGAGCGGCTTCGCCGCCGAGCAGATTCAGGGCAAGCGCGTGAAGGCCATCTTCTTCATGCTCGCCGCCGGTGCGCGTCAGCCGCAGGTGGAGGGACAGAAGATTCGGGTCACCTTCAATGACGGACGTCAGGTCGCGGGCTTCTCCCAGGACTTCCAGGGCAGCACGCCGGGCTTCTTCGTCATCCCCGCCGACCAGCGCACCAACACCGCGCGCATCTTCATCTACCGCTCCAGCGTGCAGGCGGTGGCCGAGGGCTGAGCGGACCGCGTCCGACGAAGGACGGGCGGGGCCACCGTGCCCCGCAAATGAAAGAGGGGCCCCCACCACCGTGGGAGGCCCCTCCGTCATTTCAGGAGAAACGAAGGACTACTTCTTGTCCGTCGCGGCCGGGGCGCCGGCGTCCGCCTGCTTCACCAGCGACAGGTCCAGGTTCACGGTGACTTCCTCGCCCACCGCGACGCCGCCCGTCTCCAGCGCCTGGTTGTAGGCCAGGCCGAAGTCCTTGCGGTTCAGCTTGGTGGTCGCCGTCACGCCCGTGCGGGTGTTGCCCCAGGGGTCCTTGGACTCCTTCGACGGGCCCGTGACGTCCAGGACGACGGGCTTGGTGACGCCGTGCATGGTCAGGTCGCCGGTGACCTTCAGCTTGCCCTGGCCCGCCTTCTGGACCTTGGTGGACTTGAAGGAGATCTCCGGGAACTTGGCAGTGTCGAAGAAGTCAGGGGCCTTCAGGTGCGCATCGCGCTTGGCGTTGCCGGTGTTGACGGTGGCCGCGTCCAGCACGGCCTCGACCTTGGACTTGGTGATGTCCTTGTCATCCAGGTTCACCGTGCCGCTCTTCACGTTGAACGAGCCGGTGACGTTCGACACCATCATGTGACGGACGGAAAAGCCGGCGCTGGAGTGCGAGTCATCCACCTTCCAGTTGGAGGCCAGCGCGAGGGACGGGAGGGCGAAAAACAGGGCAACGGCGCTCTTCATGGACGTCTTCATCGGGGGTGTGCTCCTGGGAGATACAGCGAAGTCAGGCGCGCAGCGCGAAGCTGCGCATGGACAAGGTTCCGTGATGGAAGCCCTCGAATACGGGGGTGAGACGGTCCTCGGGGAGGGCAGCTCCGAGGACGAAATAGAGCGGCATCAAATGTTCGGCCCTTGGATGCGCGAGCCGCGCGTTCGGTGCCTCCAACCATGCTTGAAGGCCGGTGAAGTCTCGCGCCTCCAGCTTCCGCGCAATCCACGCATCGAAGGCCGCGGCCCACGGCTCGACGGACGCCGCCTTCTCCTGAAAATTCAGCCGGCGCAGGTTGTGGACGATGCCGCCACTGCCCATCAACAGCACGCCCTGCGCGCGCAGCGGCCGGAGCAGCTCGCCCATCCGCGCGATGTCCGCGGGGCTCGCGCCCAGCGGCATGGAGACCTGGACGACGGGGAGCTTCGCCTCCGGGAAGGCATGCAGCAGCGGCACCCATGCGCCGTGGTCCCAGCCGCGCTCCGCGTCGGCCACGGTAGGCAACCCGCCCGCCTTCAGCCGGGAGACCACGTCCTCGGCCAGCGACGGCGCACCTGGCGCGCCGTAGCGCAGGCGGTAGAGCGCATCGGGGAAGCCATGGAAGTCATGGATGAGGGGCGGCTGCGCGCTGGCGGTGACGCGAACCTCGCCGGGCGTCTCCCAATGGGCGGACACCACCACCAGGGCCCGCGCCTGGGCCTCGCCGCCGAAGCGCCGCAGCGCTTGCGGATAGGCATCCGCGTCCAGGGCCACCATCGGTGAGCCGTGGGAGATGAACGCCGCGGGGGCCACCGCCTGGCCGCCGCCAGGGCCACCCGTCCCCAGCACGCCCGCCACCCCGGCCGCCGCCGCGCCTTGAAGCACCACGCGTCTGTCGAGTTCGTCGCCCATGACGGCCGCCTTCTAATGCAACCGGAAGACCACGACACCGAAAACTCCAACCTATTGGATTTGCTCCATTCCTAAAACCCTCCGTGCAGCGAGACTCTCAAAACGATAGAGACTCAACTCATTCTGGAAGGAGTCGTACAGCGTGGATGGCCGTTTCGAGCTGGACTTGAGTGAGCTGCTGTCCTTCGAGCCGGGGGGCGGGCTCATCCACTTCGGGGACCAGCGCGTGCTGCTGATGGACCCGGTGGCGCTGGGGCTGCTCCGCAAGGAGCTCATCGGGTTGATGGGGATGACGGCGGCGCGCGGCACCTTCACGCGTCTGGGCTACGCGCACGGCTGGCGCACGGCCGAGGCGATGAAGGGCGCGGTGCCCTGGAAGGACGAATCCCTGTGGCGCCGTGCCGGAGGGCGGCTGCACACCCTCCAGGGGCAGGTCCGGGTGGAGCCCGTCCAGCGCCGCGCGGACGAGGGCCCGGAGCCCTTCGCCGAAGCGCAGTGGCGCGACTCCTATGAAGCCGAGCAGCACCTGCTGCACCTGGGCCAGTCCGACCAGCCGGTGTGTTGGAGCCTCACCGGCTTCGCGTCCGGCTACATGAGCTACGTCAACGGCAAGCCCATCTACGGCACGGAGCTGCGCTGCGTGGGCAAGGGCGACGCGGCCTGCCACTACGTGGGCCGGCCCGCCGAGGAGTGGAGCACCGAGTGCACGGAGGTGCTGCGCCTCTATGAGACGCAGTGCATGGAGGGCATGCTGGCGCAGGTGACGGAGGCGCTGCGGCAGGCGGAGCGCAAGCTGCGCGCGAAGCGGCAGTCGCTGGCGCGCGCGGGCGTGACGGAGGACCCGGCGGGCATGGTGGCGCGCTCGGAGGCGATGCAGCGCATCATCAACCTGGCGCGCAGGGGGGCGAAGGTGGACTCCACGGTGCTCGTCACGGGGGAGAGCGGCGTGGGCAAGGAGCGCATCGCCCGCCTCATCCATGACGAGTCCGGCCGCGCGCACAAGGCCTTCGTCGCCGTCAACTGCGCCGCCGTCACGGAGAGCCTGCTGGAGAGCGAGCTGTTCGGCCACGTGAGAGGCGCCTTCACCGGCGCCACCCACGACAGGGCCGGCCTCTTCGAAGCGGCCCATGGCGGCACCCTCTTCCTGGATGAAGTGGGCGAGGTGCCCCCGTCCATGCAGGCCAAGCTGCTGCGCGTGCTGCAGGAGCGCGAGGTGCGCCGCGTGGGCGAGAATGCCAGCCGCAAGGTGGACGTGCGGCTGGTGGCCGCCACCAACCGCGAGCTCGCGGAGGAGGTCCGCCAGGGGCGCTTCCGCCAGGACCTCTACTACCGGCTGCGCGTCATCGAGCTGAAGATTCCGCCGCTGCGTGAGCGCCGCGACGACGTGCTCCCCCTGGCGCGGCTGCTGCTCGCCGAGGCCGCGGAGCGGCTGGGTCGCAGGGTGTCGGGCCTGTCCCCGGACGCGGCGGACCAGCTGCTGCGCTACGCGTGGCCCGGCAACGTGCGCGAGCTGGGCAACGCCATGGAGCGCGCGGTGGCGCTGTGCGAGGGCCCCCGGGTGGAGCGGGACGATTTGCCGGAGGAGGTCCGCGCCGCGCCCCCCAGCCTGGTGCCCACCGGCAATCCACAGCGGCTGGAGGACATGGAGAAGCACTACATCCTGGCGGTGCTGGCGCAGAACGGCGGCAACCGCGCGCGCACCGCCGAGCAGCTCGACATCGGCGTGGCGACGCTCTACCGCAAGCTCAAGCAGTACGGCCACCCGGAGGCGGCCCACTGAGCCGCCGAAGGGCCCGGCGTCAGTTGAGGTACTGGTCCCGGTCCGGCCGGTCCTTCCGCACCACCTGCAGGTGCTTGGAGCGGCCCTTCAACTGACGCTGCAGCCGCCAGTGCTGCAGGTGCAGCCACAGCTTGCGCGGGTTGGCGCCCCGCACGTAGGCGAACGCCATGCACAGGCCCAGCAGGTCCGGCACCTGCGTCTGCCAGCCGCTGGTGATGGCCGACAGCACGACGAAGCCCGCGCCGACGCCCGCCAGGGCGTTGCCCGACAGCGGCAGGCCCCAGAAGTTCGTCTGCCCCCGGCCAATGGTGAGCCCGTAGGACACCCACAGCACCGACGTCATGACGTTGCCGCCCGCGTACGCCTGTACCGTCGCGCCGGGCACCAGCATGGCCAGCAGCGAGGTGATGAGGCCCGCGCTCACCGCGATGCCCAGCGCCACCATCAACAGGCGCCTGCCGCCCCAGATGGACTCCAGGTAGCCGCCAATGGACCAGGTGATGATGGCGCCGAAGATGATGCCGATGGGGCTGGACTCGATGAAGGCGTACGTCAGCGGCTGCCAGAGGTAGAGCCTCCCGAACACCAGGTCCGGGAACAGCAGCAGCAAGCCACCCGCCTGCGACTTCGTGAGGTGGAACATCACGGAGCCCGCCACCAGCGCCACCGCCAACTTGGACGCCGTGGTCTCCAGGCCGGGCAGTCCCATGCCGCCGCCCCCGCCTCCGAAGCCCCTCATCGGTCGCATTCAGTACACCATCCTCTCGTTGCGCAGAGCCGTCCAAAGGTGGTGGAACATCGCTCGCTTCGCAACCCCAAATGACGAAGGGCGCCCATCCCCGACACCGGGGAGAGCGCCCTCGAACACCCACGCTTCGTCAACTGCCGCGCGGCCGATCAGGCCTTTGGCTTGTAGAAGAGCGTGATGGTCAAGCAGTGGAACTCCTTGTCGGAGGACTGCGTCACCACTCTGTCGACCACCTCGAGGTTGGAGTTCTCCTTGAGCCACTTGGTGATGTTCTCACCCATGTTCTCGCGGTCACGCGCGAGCGTGGTGGAGAACACCTTGACGCCCGTGAAGCTGATAACGCCCATTCCGACCCTCGTCATAAACCAGAGATTCTGGACGTTTACCCCGAGACGATTCCGCCATCAAGAATCGGGCCCGACAATCCGGCCCTGGCGCCTCTCGGGCGTCCCACCTGGGGGGTTGCGCCCGGGCCTCGCACGGAAGCGCGCGGGCCCGGGGGACGGAGCTTCACCGGCTGCTGGCGGCCTTGCGCGACAGGCAGGTGACCTCGTCCTTGCAGGCCGGGCCAATGCCCTCGGGGTGTGCCGTCAGGGGCGTCTTGTCGCTCTCCTCCACGCCACACACCACGCACTTGCGCTTGCGGTTGCGACGCTCGGCGCGGCGCTGCTCCGCGATGGCCTTGGCCCGCTCACGCGCCGTCTTCGCGTCCACCTCGTTGCTCATCTCGCGTCCTGGTTGAAGGTCCTGTGCCATCAGAGCGCCTCGACGAGCACCGCGATGCCCTGGCCGCCACCGATGCAAGCGGACCCGATACCATAGCGGGCACCGCGGCGCTTCAGCTCGTACACCAGCGTGGTGGTGATGCGCGCGCCCGACGCGCCCAGGGGGTGGCCCACGGCGATGGCGCCGCCGTTGACGTTGGTGCGCTCGCGAGGCAGGCCCAGTTCCTTCTCCACCGCCAGGTACTGCGGCGCGAAGGCCTCGTTGACCTCGAAGAGGTCAATGTCCGACAGCTGACACTGGGCGCGCTCCAGCAGCTGGCGGATGGCCGGCGCCGGGCCGATGCCCATGATTTTCGGATCGCACCCGGAGACGCCCCAGTTGACGAGCCGGCCAATGGGCTGCAGGCCGTGCTGCTTCACGAAGCTGCCGGTGGCCATCACCATGGAGCCCGCGCCGTCGCAGATGCCGCTGGCCGCGCCCGCGTGCACCACGCCGTCCTTCTTGAAGACCTTGGGCAGCTTGCGCAGGCTCTCCACCGTCGTCTCCGGGCGGTTGTGCTCGTCCCGGGACACCACCGTCTCGCCCTTCTTCGTCTTCAGCGTGACGGGGGCGATTTCATCCTGGAAGCGGCCCGCCTCCTGCGCGGCGGCGAAGCGCTTCTGGGTGAGGACGGCGTACTCGTCCACCTGCTCCTGCGTGAGCGAGTAGTCCACCGCGAGCTGCTCGGCGGTGAGCGCCATGGCCTGGCCGGTGTAGCTGTCGGTGAGGGCCGTCCACAGCATGTCCTCCAGGCTGCCCTTGCCCAGCGGCAGGCCCCAGCGGGCGCCGCGGATGACGTGGGGCGCCTGGCTCATGGACTCGGTGCCACCGGCCAGCACGACGGAGGCCTGCTCGGTGAGCATCAGCTCCGCCGCCGTGACGAAGGCCTGGAAGCCGGAGCCGCACAGCCGGTTGACGCCCAGCGCGGGCACGGGGACGGGCACGCCGGTGCGCAGGCCCACGTGGCGCGGCAGGTAGATGGCGTCCGCGCTGGTCTGCACCACGTTGCCGTAGACGACGTGCTGGACGTCTTCCGGAGACACCTTCGCCTGGGCCAGCGCGGCCTTCGCCGACTCCACGGCGAGGTCGGTGGCGCTGAGGTCCTTCAGGCCTCCCCCGTAGGTACCGAACGGGGTGCGCTTGCCGGACAGGAAGTAGATTTCCTCGTTCTTGGACACGCTCTTCATGGTGGTCGTCTACCTACTCTCATGGGGCGCGCGGTGCACGCGCGCCGTGACGTCGTGACGTGTGGGACGGGCGGCCCTAGGGCGCGCGCTGCCCGAAAAAAGCGCTGGCGACGATGGCAAGCGCGATGACGGTCCACAACAAACCTTGAAGGTTCTGTTTCCGGATTTCCTTGCGACCGAGCCCCTGGTACCAGGAACGCCCGGCGGCCACCCTGCCTTCCCAGGTGAAGTCCCCGGCGGGCTGCAGCCCGTCCAGGCGGCGCAGGTGCGCGCGCAGCAGGCGGTCGGGAGGCGCGTCCTCCAGTGAACCCGTCAGGTAGACGCCGGGGACCTCCAGCGCCGGGCGCCGGTAGTCCGCGGTGATGACGAAGCCCCCGGAGGCCAGGGGGGTGAGGAGGTACAGCCGGGGCACGCCGCCCTGCCCTGCGTGGAGCGTGGCGAAGACGCGCTCACCCGGGTGGGCCCAGTCGTAGGAGCGCGTGGCGCGCTGGAGGCGCGGCTTCTCCTCGTGGCTGCCCAGCGGCGTGAACCCCAGCGCCTGGAGCTGGTTGGCGCGCCCCGACAGCTCCAGGGGCAGCTCCATCTGGTCCGCGGGGGCCTCGGGCTCCACCCGCACGCTGGACGGGAAGAGGAAGAGGATGCCGCGCCACAGGTTCATGGACAGCAGCACGAGCGCCAGCACCAGGCCGGCGACGACGATGCCCAACTCGGCGAGGACGTTCATGAGGGGAGGACCTCCAGCTGCATCGCCCCCCGCGCCACGGGCGCGAGGAGCCGGATGAGGGAGGTCAACAAGGCGGGCCGACCGGAGACCATGGCTCCGGGACCCTAGCGGAAAGCGGCGCCCGCGTGCGCTGGGTTCAGCGCCGGGACGCGCTGGCCGGCAGCGTGCGCCAGCGCTCGACGTCCGCCGGGGTGAGCGGGTCCTCGCCGCGCAGGAACCGCTCCAGGTGGCCCAGCGAGTCCACGCCGAAGAACAGCTCGTCGTCCGCCAGGAAGGTGGGCACGCCAAAGGCCCCGGCGGCCACCGCCGCCTCGGTGTTGCGGCGGACCCGGTCCTTCACCTCCTGCGCCTGGGCCGCCGCGAGCAGCGCCTGGGCGTCCAGCCCCGCGGCCTGAATCGCCGCGCCCACGGCCTCGGGCGACTCCGCGCCCTTCCCGCCGCCCCAGGCGGAGGCGTACAGCGCGCTCACCAGCCGGCTCCGAGCCTCCACGTCCTCCACGGCGGCCGTCACGCGCAGCGCGAGCAGCGGATTGAAGGGATGCGTCGGCGGCGGCGCGAAGGGCACGCCGAAGTCATGGGCGATGCGGAAGGTCTGCTTGAAGACGTAGCCGCGCTTGGCCGCGACCTCCGCGGGGCCGAGGTTTCCCGTCGCGTTGAGCACCCCCGCCAGCAGCACGGGCACCGGCTCCACGGCGCGGCCATGGCGCGCGGCGAGCGCCGGCAGACGCGTCCAGGCCAGGTAGGCATACGGCGAGATGAAATCCAACAGGAAGCGCAGTGGGGTATGGGCCATGGCCCGAGTCTAACGCCCCACGTCCGGGCTGGGAGGACACAGTCCCGTCGACCTTCGAACGTCACATCAGGCGCTCTGACGCAGCGCCCCGGCCCGGCGCTGGAGCGCGCCCCGCAGGGAGCTGGCCAGGGCCAGCAGGCTGGAGGCCCGGGCATCCGTGAAGGCCGCCTCGGCCGCCTCCAACGCCACCACCGAGGCCTCCGCGTCCCGCGCGCGCTCCGCGAGCGACAGGCGCACCAGCCCCACCTGGAGCACGTTGCCCGTCAGCTCCGCCAGCGCGAGCGCCCTGCGCAGGTGCACCAGGCCCTCCTCACCGGGCAGCAGCGCCGCCAGCGCCCGGCGGGAGAGGATTTCGTCCCACGGGTTGGCCAGCACCGGGTCCGTGGCCCGCGCCAGCGCCGCCTCCGCCGCGTCCTCCGCCGTCACCAGGTTGCCCTGCTCCCGCTCGAAGCGGGACTGGTAGACGCGCAGCAGCGTCTCCATGCGGACGCCGCCCTCGCGCGCGGCGGCCAGGGCCACGGGCAGGGAGCGGCGCGCCGCCCCCGCATCCTCGAAGAGCACGTCGCGGCAGGCCTGGTACACCCGCAGGTGACACTGGAGCCACCGGTCCTCCGGCAACACCCGCGCCAGCGCCTCGGCGCGGGACACCACCGCGGCCACGTGCTCGTGCTCGCCGCGCTCCAGGTAGTACGGCGGCGTGAAGAGGGCCAGGTTGCGCTCCATCAACCGAGGGTTGCCCAGCCGCCGCACCAGCTCCGTCTTCTCCGTGAAGGCCGGGACGAACGCCGCGCCGTCGCCCGTGAAGGCCGCGCGCGTCACCACCGAGAACAGATGGAAGCCGCGCACGTCCGTGAACCCATGGGCCTCCGCCACGGCGTACCCGTCGCGGAGCGCCTGCGCGTCCAGCGGCTCGCCGCGCAGCGCCAGGTTCAGGTTCATCGTGAAGCCGCCCATGCCCAGCGCCCACGCCAGGCGCTTGGGCAGCCGGCCCGTCACCTCGCACAGCCCGCGCAGCCGCTTCAGGTGCTCGTACTGCGTCTCCAGCACGCCAGCGAAGCGGCCGGTGTAGGCACACAACTGCGCGGGCGCCAGCTGCGCCGCGGCGCGATAGGGCGACACCTCGGGTTGCTCGGCCCGCACGCGCTCCAGCAGCGCCGTCAGCTCCTCCGTGCGCCCCACGCTGGCCAGCGCCATGGCCTGGAGGATGCGCAGCTCGGCCTGCTTCCAGAAGACGTCCGCGGTGCTGGCGAACGCATCCGCCTCGCGCTCGCGGAACAGCGCCTTCAGGCGCGCGGGGCGCTCCGCTTCCGGCGCGGCGCACGCGGCCTCCAGCGCGGCCACCGCCTGCGTCCGCCCGTCCTCCAGGTCCACCGTGGACGCCCAGTGCGCACTCAGCTTCCTCGCGAAGGCGAGCGAGGTGGGCGGGTCGCTCGAATAGCCCACCTCCACCATCGTCACCCAGATGCGCAGCAGCAGCCTGTCTCGGCCCGGGAAGTCCGGCGCGGCCTCCAGCAGCATCGCCGCTTCCTTCAGCAGCAGCGTCGCCTCCAGCAGCGCCTGCGCCTCGATGGCGGCGCGGCCCGCGTCCAGCAGCGGGCCAATGGCCAGCTCCGGCTCCGACGAGCGCAGGTAGTGCCACCCCACCGTGCGCGACAGCTCCGGCCGCGACGAGTGCAGCGTCTGCAGCGCCACCGCCACGCGGCCGTGCGCCACGCGCCGCGCCTCCTCGGGCGTGCTGTCGTAGACGGCCTGGTGCACGGTGTCGTGCGTGAAGACGTAGCGGCCCTCCGCCTCCTGGAGGAACTGCCGCTCCACGATGCCGTCCAGCACCGCGAACAGCTCGGACTCGGGCAGCTCCGCCAGCGCGCGGAGCATGGGCAGCTCCAGGCTGCGGCCCGCGGGCGCCAGCTGGCGCAGCAGCGACACCTGCTCCGCGGGAGCGCTGCCCAGGCGCGCGAGCACCGCGTCGTGGATGCTGGCGGGCAGCGGCCGCGTGTCCAGTCCCTCGACGGCGTTCCACCGGCCGCCCACCCGCGTCAGCGCGCCCTCCTCCACCAGCGCGCGCAGGCACTCGGTGGCGAAGAAGGCGTTGCCGCCCGTCGTCTCATGCAGCCGCGTGACGAAGGCCTCGGGCACGGCCAGCCCCGGTAGCGCCAGCTCCACCAGCGTGCGCACGTGCTCGGCGGCCAGCGGCTCCAGGTCCATGCGGGTGGTGATTTTCTCGTCCACCGTCTGGAAGGCCAGGCTCAGGCGGCTCAGCTCGCCGGAGCGGAACGTGCCCACCACCATGCCGCGCGTGCCGTACAGCGCGCGGATGAGGACGTTGAGCACCTCCAGCGTGGCGCTGTCAGCCCACTGCAGGTCTTCGAAGCACAGCACCAGCGTCATCCGCCGGCCCAGCGCCTGCACCCACTCCGCCAGCGCGCCGAAGAAGGCCAGCTTCTCCTCGCCCGCCACCGGGTGCGCTTCGCCCGCGTCCGGCGTCAGCCCCGGGAGCAGCTGGTGCAGCTTCGGCCCCAGGCGGTCCATCATCTCCGAGGGCGTGAGCGGCACCAGGCAGCGCACCGCCTGGACGATGGGCGTCAGCGGCGCCTGCCCCTCCGCGCGGCACTGGCCCCGGCCGAAGGGCAGCTCCGCCAGCTTCGCCTGGAGCTCGAACTCCTGGAGCAGCCGCGTCTTGCCCACGCCCGCGGGCGCGCCGATGAGCACCGCGCGGGACTGGCCCCAGTCCGCCTCGGCCAGGCCGTTCATCAGCGCCTCCAGCTCCGCGGCGCGGCCCACCACCTCCGGCACGTGCAGGTAGCTGGCGCGCGCCGACAGCGGCTCCTCCGGCATCGGCTCGCCAATGGCGTGGCAGAGCGCCTCCATCAGCTCGCTGGCGTCCTGGAAGCGCTCGCGCGGGTCCTTCGCCAGCAGCAGGAGGATGATTTCCTCCAGCTGTGGATCCACCGGACAAATCGTGGACGGCTTCGGCGGCGGCCGCGTCAGGTGGTCCGCCAGGAGCGCCGCCGGGGTGTTGCGCTTGAAGGGCAGCCGGCGCGTGGCCAGGTAGTAGGCCATGACGCCCAGCGAATAGAGGTCCGCGCGCCCGTCGATGCTCGCGCCGCGCTGCCACTCCGGCGCCAGGTACTCCAGCGTGCCCTTGAGCCGGCCGGGGCTGGGCGTGCCCAGCTGGTGCATGACGCCGAAGTCCATCAGCTTCACCGCGCCCGCGCTGGTGATGCGGATGTTGCTGGCCTTGATGTCGCAGTGCACGTACAGCCGCGCGTGCAGGAAGGCCAGGACCTGGGACATCTGGATGAGCACGCGGTACAGCGTGCGCGTGTCCAGCGGCGACTCACGCCCCAGCGAGCTCAGGTCCTGCCCGTCCACCACCTCCATGGTGATGAAGCGGTTGCCGGCCTCCGTCATGCCCCAGTCGAAGACCTTGAGCGTGCCGGGGTGCTGGAGCTTCTTCATGGCGAAGAACTCGTGCCGGAACATCAGCACCAGCTCCTCCGTCTTGCCCGCCGTCAGGCCCGCCGGAACCTGCATCTCCTTGAGCGCCACCCGGCGGTGCTCGTGCAGGTCCGTGGCCAGCCAGATGCGGCCCATGCCGCCCTCGCCCAGCAGCCCTTCGACCCGGTAGCGCCCCGTCACCACCATGCCCACGGCCAACGAGCGGCGCTCCCCGGCGCGCGCTCCCGGCAGGGTGATGGGCGTGCGGATGCGGTCCCCCCACGAACTTGGAGGACGGCTGCGCTCGTCCAGGACTGCTGTCTTCTCCTCGTCGCTCACGAAGGGGAACCGGCGGGGTCAGCGAAATGCAGAAGTTCATGGGATATCACGTTTCCTTGCGACAGGCACACCTCATCGGTGCCGTGTCGGCGTTGAGTGGCGCACCGCGCGTGAGGCCCTGGCGACGAGCACCTGACAACACGGGGCGCCGCTGGACGGCTGCCTGGCGGCCCTGCCCGAAGCCCTGGACGCGTGGGTGCATACGCAGACGGCTGGAACCCAGGGGTGCTGGGCACCCCCTCTTGCCCCGGCCGGCGCGTGGGGTGATGCTGGGGCTTTCGCCGGGGGAGCGCGTGTGCACCGGGCACCGCCGGGCGGCTGCCTCCCTGAGAGTCGGGGTGTCGTGAAGCCGAAGGTCCTCATCGTCGAGAACTCATGGACGATGCGGGAGACGCTCCGTCTCCTGCTCTCCGGCGAGTTCGACTGCACCACGGCGGCCGACGGCGAGTCGGGGCTTCAGCAGGCCCTGTCGCACCCGCCCGATGTGCTCATCTCCGATGTGAACATGGACGGAATGGACGGCTATGCGCTGTGTGGCCACTTCCGCGCCGAGCCCACGCTCAAGCACATCCCCGTCATCTTCGTCAGCGGCTATGCGCCTCGCACGGAGGGGCCCGCGGACCAGCCCGTCCCGGACGCGTACCTCGTCAAGCCGGTGAAACCGCCCGTGCTCATCGCCCAGCTTCACGCGCTGCTGGCTCGCGCGGAGGCCGTCACCCCGGCCACGCCCACCATCCAGCCCGCGTGGAAGAGCTGAGGCCGCTCACCCCGAAGCACCCCAGCCCCGGCACGGCGCGTCCCGAGTGGGAAGACGGGCGCCGGCCGCGCCGGACCGCGGGACGTCCGCATGGCGTCCGGGCGTTGCCACCAATGAACGGGTGACACGCGGGGTGGTCCGGTGATGATTCGATGCAAGCGGGCGTACGAAGCAGCAAGCCGCACGGATGGGCGGCGCTTCCTGGTGGAACGGCTGTGGCCGCGAGGCGTGCGGAAGACAGCGCTTCCCATCGAAGCCTGGCTGAAGGACGCCGCCCCCAGCCCCGAGCTGCGGAAGTGGTTTGCACACGACCCCGACCGCTGGTCCGAGTTCCGCCGCAGGTACGCCGCCGAGCTCGCCGCGAACCCCGCCGCGTGGCAGCCCCTGCTCGAAGCCGCGCGCCATGGCACGGTGACGCTCGTCTATAGCGCCCACGACACCGCGCACAACAACGCGGCGGCCCTGCAACAGTTCCTCGAAGAGGCGTCTGGCGGCGCCGCTCCGAAGAAGCAGCCATGCGCCTCGCGGCGAGGCCGGGGCCGCTCGACGCGGCACACCTGACGTGCCGCCCCGGCGGAACGCGCGCCGCGGCTCAGCTCCCCCGGTACGTGGAGTAGCCGAAGGGGCTCAGCAGCAATGGGACGTGGTAGTGCTCGTCCAGCGCCGTGAGCTCGAACACCACCGTCACGGACGGATAGAAGCCGCGCACGCCGAGCGCCCGGAAGTACGCCCCGGTGTCGAAGGACATCCGGTAGACGCCCGGCTCCACGCGGGCGCCCTGGGGCAGGAAGTCGCGCACGCGGCCGTCGTCATTGGTGACGCCGCGAGCCAGCTGCTTCCATTCGCCCGAGTCGCCTTGCAGCTCCAGGGTGATGGGAACACCGGCCGCCGGCCGGCCCCGGTTCGTGTCGAGGACGTGAGTGGACAGGGTGCTCATGGCGCCAGCAGCTTCTCCAGTCGGATGCGGGTGATTTTCGCCTGCTCACCGGCCGCGATGCGCAGCTCCTCGTCCGGTGCGTTGTCCAGCCGCTCGCGCAAGAGCTCCAGCATCTCCGCCGCGCTCTTGCCCGTGGCGCACACCAGGAAGATGAAACCGAAGCGCTGCTCGTAGGCGGCGTTGCCTTCCGCCAGCCCTTGCAGCACCGCCTCGTCCGCGCCCTGCACCCCGCCCTGCTCCTGCGAGGACCATGAAGCGGTGGACGCGAACTTCGCACGCAGCTGGGACACGTCACCGATGCGCGGGTGATGCGTCATGGCCTCGCGCCAGTCGTCCGGCCCCGTCTGCTTCCAGAGCCACGCCGACTCCGAGAACAAATGCTCCTCGTCGCGAAAGGGCCGTGAACGCACCATGCCGTCCGCCCAGCGGGACGCCCCGCAGCAGCGCATCAGCTCCGCGCGCGCCTCCGACGGCAACATGGCGTTGAGCCGTGTCAGTCCGCTGCTCATGCCGGCCGCCCGTGGACTCGCAGCCGGCTGACGCCGCCGTCGGGATGGATTTTCAGACGCACATGGGTGAAGGGCCCCTTCGCCGCCAGCTCGGCCTCGTAGAAGTGGCGGTGGTGCGCCTGGAGCTTCGTGCGCGGCAGCAGCTCCGTCCACGCGAGCTCATGCGCGTTGGCGAAGTCCACCACCGGCTCGCGCAGGTAGCAGCCTTCAATGGAACAGGAGTCCGGGTAGTTGCCCTTGAAGAAGGCCGTGTCCACCTCCACCCGCTCCACGGTGCCCGGGACGGCGAGCTTCACCACAATCCAGTCGAAGCCCGGCAGCACACGCTTGCGCCGCGTCTCCCAGCCCTCGCCCATGTTGGCGGCGCGCCCCGGAAGGATGAGGTTGTCCTTGGGGCCGAAGAAGGAGTCGTTGCACGCCACCACCGTGCCGCCATTCTCCGCCGCCGCCAGGTCCACCGCGCCGCCGGCGTGGGACAGGCGCGCGGGGTCCGGACGCACCTCGCCATGGACGCGGAAGCGGGCCACGCCGCCATCCGGGAAGATGTTGAGCCGCAGGTGCGTCCAGCGCTGGTCGCTGGCGATGGGGAACAGGTTGCGCGTGCCGCCCTGCAGCTTGAGCTGCGGGAGGATGGGCGTCCAGGTCGCCTCGGCCAGGGCCTCGGGCGTGGGCGATCCCTCCACCTCCAGCGCGTCCACCGAGGCGTACTCGGGGAAGTTGCCGAGGAAGTGGTTGGTGTCGATGTCCACGCCGCGCACCACGCCCGGCAGGCCGAGCTTGAGGATGCACCAGTCGTGGCCCGGCACGCGCTTGCGGCGCGACTCCCAGCCGTCCATCCACTTGCCATTCTCCGTGAACTTGCCGGGGATGAAGATGCCCCGGCCGGGCTTCAGCAGGTTCTCCTTCCCCGCGAAGAACTCATCGCTGGCCAGCAGCGCCTGTCCGCCCACGTTCTCCGCGGCCAGGTCGATGAGTTCGGTGAAGGCGATCCGCAGCTTCCCCTCTTCGGGTGCGTGCATGGTGTATGTCTCCCAAGTGCTTCAAGCAGCGGCGCGCGTCCCCACGGGGCGGCGCACCCAGAGTCCCGACGGGCGCGGCATCGGCTGGCCGCGCTCGAAAACCTTCGTCCCTCGCAGGAACGTCATCTCCACCACGCCCGTCAACGTCCTGCCCGCGTACGGCGTCATCGGATGACGGTGTAGCAGGCGCTGTGGCTCCACGGCGAATGAAGCGTCCGGGTCGAACACCACCAGGTCCGCGTCCGCGCCGGGCGCCAGCGTCCCCTTCACGCCCGCGAGGCCCACCAGCCGCGCGGGGGCCTCGCACATCCAGCGCACCAGTGACTCCAGCCCTAAGCCGCGCCGCTTCGCCTCCGTCCACACCGCGGGGAGGCTGAGCTGCAACGACGAGATGCCGCCCCAGGCCGCGCCGAAGTCGCCGCGCTCCAGGTGCTTCAGCGCGGGCGTGCAGGGCGAGTGGTCCGACACCACCAGCTCGATGTCCCCCCGCGCCAGCCCGGCCCACAGCCGCTCGCGGTTCTCCGCTTCACGGATGGGCGGCGCGCACTTGAAGTGGGTGGCGCCGTCCTCAATCTCCTCCGCCGTGAAGCTCAGGTAGTGCGGACACGTCTCCACCGACACATCCAGGCCCTCGCGCCGGGCCTCGCGCAGCACGGGCAGCGCCTCCGCGGAGGACAGGTGGACGATGTGCACGCGGCAGCGGTGCGCGCGCGCCAGGTCCACCATCATCTGAATGGCCTCGTTCTCCCAGCGCTTCGGACGGGACTCCAGGTAGCCGCGGTACGTGCGGGCGTCCCCACCGGGTGTCAGGCCCTCCACCGGGGACTCCAGCTCCGCGTGGACGATGAGCGGGATGCCCCGGCGCGCGAGGATGGGCATGGCCACGTCGAGCACCTCGCGCGTCGCATGCGGAAACTCCTCCACGCCAGAGGGGCACAGGAAGCACTTGAAGCCGGAGATGCCCGCGTCGATGAGCGCCTCCAGCTCGCCCGCGTTGCCCGGGATGACGCCGCCCCAGAAGGCGTGGTCCACCTGGCAGCGCCCGTGGGCCGCCTCGGCCTTCAGCTTCAGCGCCGCCAGCGTGGTGGTGGGCGGCAGCGAGTTGAGCGGCATGTCCACCACCGTGGTGATGCCCCCCGCCGCCGCCGCGCGCGTGGCCGTCTCGAAGCCCTCCCATTCAGTGCGGCCGGGCTCGTTGATGTGCGCGTGGCTGTCCACCACGCCGGGCATCACCACCTTGTCGCCCACGTCCACCACCGGCAGTCCGGCGGGGAGCTCCGCGTGAGACACCACCGCGGCCACCTTGCCGCCACGCACCACGACCGCCGCCTCGCGCACGCCTTCGCCTGTGACGACGCGCCGGCCGCGCACCACGAACTGCGCTCCACTCATGGCTCGAATTCCTTCTCGTCGTAACCCGCCAGGGACTCGAAGAACGCGTCCCGGTCATCCACGTAGAGCTGCCGCGTCACCCCGGACACGAGCCGGGGCAGGCCGTACTTCATGCCGGAGATGCTCGCGCCCCCGAAGCCCAGCGAGAGCAGGCAGCCAAAGGTGAAGTTGAAGATGCCCTGGAGCCAAGGCGCTTGCCCCGGGTGTTTCTCTTGAAGCTCGAAGTGCGCGCCCAGGTACGGGTGCCGCAGCAGGTCCGCGTGCGACTGCCCCTCGGGCGGGGTGTACCGGTCCTTCCACAGGGCGATGTCGCCGTGGAGGCCCGCCAGCTCCGGGCGCAGCGACAGGTCCGTCACCGTGCCGCTGCCGATGATGAGCTTGTCGAACATGAACTGCCCGTGAGGCGTGGTGACGCGCACCTGCCCGTCCACCTCCTCCGCGCCGAGCCAGGGACTGCCGCCGTGTAGTTGGAACTGGGGAAAGGCCCGCGCCCGGCTGAAGGTGTCCGACGGTGGAAGCTGCCCCATCTCGATGATGCGGTGGATGAAGCGCCAGCGGTCCGCGTCCGGCAGGTCCGCGTGGTGCTTGAGGAAGCCCACGAACTCCGCCCAGCGGTAGGGATTCACATTGGGCAACGTCTTGCGCCGGTAGAAGAGGTGGACCTCGGCCGCGCCGTGCTCCAGCGCCACGGCGGCGTTGTCGAACGCGGACGCGCCGGCGCCGAGCACCCCCACGCGCTTGCCACGCAGGGCCTCGAAGTCGATGGCGTCCCGCGTGTGGGCGTACAGCTCGCGCCGCAGCCCGGCCACCACGGCGGGCACTTCCCAGCGCCCGGAGCCGTCGATGCCCGTGGCCAGCACCACCTTGCGCGCATGGACCACGTCCGTGGTGCCCTGGCGCGTGTCGATGAGCGGGACGGCGAAGCAGTCCTCCTCCGCGCTCCAGGCGATGGCCCCCGCGCGCGCGCCACACCGCACGGGGATTTCGAGCGTGCGGCGGTACCAGTCGAGGTAGTCCGCCCACAGCTCCTTGGGGATTCGGACCACCGCCTCCCACGAACCTTCGCCGTGCTGCGCCTCGTACCAGGCCTGGAAGCAGAGGTTGGGCAGGTTGTGGTCCGGGCCCGTCAGGTGCTTGGGCGTCCGCAGCGTGTGCATGCGGGCGAAGGTCTTCCACGGCCCGGCGAGGCCCTGCTCGCAGTCATCCACCACGAGCAGGTTCGTGACGCGCTCACGCATCAACCCGAAGGCGGCGGTGAGCCCGCTCTGCCCGCCACCAATGACGAGCACGTCCAGCACGGCCTGGCCATCCCGAGTGCGGCGCGGCAGCACCCAGGGCCTGCGTGGGTACTCCAGCTGCTCCAGGTCCTTCCGGATTCGAGCCTCCAGCGCGGTGAGCGCAGGGGCGGAGGGCGACTCGGCGGGGCTCGTGGGGACGCGCATGGGCCACATCGTACCCGCGCACCGCGTCAGCGAGCCAACACGCCCCGGATTGAGGGGGAATTGTCCGAAACCCCAAGGGTTCACTGGAGGTTGCGCCACCTTCCACGCTTCCCCCGCTGGGCTGCTTGGCTATGCTGCGCGCCCTTCGTTTCCGCCCGAGGTGAATCCGCGTGATCAACGCCCATACCCGCGTCCCGCCGCCGAAGAATGAGCCTGTCCTCTCCTATGCGCCCGGCACGGCCGAGCGCCGGGAGGTGCAAGCCGAGCTGAAGCGCATGGCCGGTGAGCAGCTCGACATCCCCGTCATCATCGGCGGCAAGCACCTGCGCACCGGCAAGACGGACACGGTGCGCATGCCACACAACCACTCGCACGTGCTGGCCACGCTGCATGAGGCGGATGCCAGCCACGCGGAGCAGGCCATCCAGGCCGCGCTGGCCGTCAAGGACGACTGGGCGCGCATGCCCTTCCAGTCGCGCGCCGCCATCTTCCTGCGCGCCGCGGAGCTGCTCGCCTCGCGCTACCGCCCCATCATGAACGCCGCCACCATGCTGGGCCAGGGCAAGACGGTCCACCAGGCGGAGATTGACGCCTCGTGCGAGGCCATTGACTTCATTCGCTTCAACGTCGCTTTCGCCGAGCAGATCCTCGGCTGGCAGCCGGAGGCCGCGCACCAGACGTGGAACATGACGGACTACCGCCCGCTGGACGGCTTCGTCTTCGCGGTGGCGCCGTTCAACTTCACGGCCATTGCCCTCAACCTGGCCACCGCGCCGGCGCTGATGGGCAACGTGGTGCTCTTCAAGCCGTCGTCCACCGCGGCCCTGAGCGCCTGGTACATCATGGAGCTGCTGCGCGAGGCGGGCCTGCCCGACGGCGTCATCAACATGCTGCCGGGTGACGGCCCCACGGTGGGCAACCCGGTGCTGGCCAGCCCGCACCTGGGCGGCATCCACTTCACCGGCTCCACGCCGACGTTCAACGCCATGTGGCGCACGGTGGGGGAGAACATCTCCCGCTACAAGCAGTACCCCCGCATCGTCGGCGAGACGGGCGGCAAGGACTTCATCGTCGCCCACCCGTCCGCGGCGGACGACCTGGAGGCGCTCGCGGTGGCCATCGTCCGCGGCGGCTTCGAGTACCAGGGCCAGAAGTGCTCCGCGGCCAGCCGCGTCTTCATCCCCGAGTCCCTGTGGCCCAAGCTGAAGCCACGCCTCCAGGCGCTCATCAGCGAGGTCCGCATGGGGGACGTGTCGGACTTCCGCAACTTCATGGGCGCCGTCATCGACGAGAAGTCCTTCAAGAAGGTCTCCTCGTACATCGACCTGGCCAAGAGCGACAGCGGGGCCAGCATCGTGGCCGGCGGCGAGGTGGACCGGAAGCAGGGCTGGTTCGTGAAGCCCACGCTGGTGCAGCTCGACAGCCCCTCCCACCGCATCCTCCGCGAGGAGATCTTCGCGCCGCTGGTGGGCCTGCACGTCTACCCGGATGCGAAGTACGAGGAGACGCTGCGCGAGGTCGACCAGGCCGCCGCCTACGCCCTCACCGGCGCGGTGTTCGCGAGGGACAGGAAGGCCATCGACACGGCGCTGCGCGAGCTGCGCCACGCGGCGGGCAACTTCTACATCAACGACAAGCCCACCGGCGCCGTCGTGGGTCAGCAGCCCTTCGGCGGTGGCCGCGCGTCCGGCACCAACGACAAGGCGGGCTCGGCCCTCAACCTGGTGCGGTGGACCAGCCCCCGCACCATCAAGGAGACCTTCGTCCCGGCCGTGAAGGTGCCCTACCCCTTCATGGACAACGACCCCAACGAAGGCGCCCTCTGAGGCACGTATGAACGGTCCGTCCCCCGGCATCGCAGGACTGGACACGTACGCGCTGGTGGACGGCGGGTGCCGCGTGGAGGTCATTCCTTCACGCGGGGCCCTCGTCAGCCGGATGTGCGTGGACGGTGACGAGCTGCTGTACCTCGACGAGGCCACCGTCGCGGACCCGGCGAAGAACGTGCGCGGGGGCATCCCCGTGCTGTTCCCCAACGCCGGGCCGCTGCCGGGGGACACCTACTCCGTGGACTGTCAGCGGTACACGCTGCCGCAGCACGGCTTCGCGCGGAGGCTGCCGTGGACGGTGCGGCAGGCGGACGCGTCACGCCTGGTGGTGGAGCTGTCCTCCAACGAGGAGACGCTGCGCCACTTCCCGTGGCGGTTCGACGCGCGGCTGAGCTTCTCGCTGGTGGGTAAGCGGCTGACGCTGGAGTTCGAGGTGGAGAACCAGGACACGCGGCCCATGCCGCTGCACCTGGGCTTCCATCCGTACTTCCGGGTGCCCGACGCGGCGAAGGCGCAGGCGGGCGTGGAGACGGACGCCACGCGCGCGTGGGACAACTGGCGCGGCCAGGACGTGGCCGTCACCGGGCTGGACCTCACCGCGGAGGAAGTGGACCTTCACTTGAAGGACCACTCGAAGCCGGGGACGACGTTGGCGCGGGGCCCCGGGCTCGAGCCCATCCGCCTGTCGTGGAGCCCGGAGTACCGCGTGCTCGTCGTGTGGACGCTGCGCGGGAAGGACTTCGTCTGCGTGGAGCCGTGGACCGCAGCCAAGGGTGCGCTGGCCACGGGCGAAGGGCTGCCGCATGTGCAGCCCGGAGCGCGGGCATCGCTTCGCCTCGCTATCCAGGGCTGAGCCTCAGGCAGGGCCCGGGACCTGCGGGGCGACTCCTGCACCTTGCTGTTCGGAAATGTCGGGACATTTACCGGTCGGTCGAGACCGCCCGCGCAAAACCCCCGACATTTCCAAACAGCGCCCTCCCAGACTCCGGGCCGCCCTCCGAACCTGGCCCCTATCCCGAGGGAGCTCCCGAGCAGCGGGCGCCTGGCCACCATCCGGGCCTGGCCTCTACCCCGTCAGCGTGAGCAGCTCGCCTCGCAACCAGCGGCTGCGCGGGTCCGCATCCGTCTGCCGGTGCCAGTAGACATGAAGCTCCAACGGAGGCAGTGACAGCGGCATCGGCAGGAGGTGGTTGCCCAGCAGCGCGTGCAGCTCCGCCGCGCGCCGCCTCGGCATCGTCAGCAGCAGGTCGGAGTCCGCGACGAGCTTGAACGCGGCCTCGTAGTGTTGGCAGCGGACGATGACGTCCCGCTGGTAGCCCAGGCGGCTGAGCACCAGGTCCTCCACGGCCAGCCCGGTGCGACGCGAGGACACGGTGACGTGCCGGGCCGCCATGTACTTCGCCACGTCCAGCCTGCGCCGGCTTCGGCTCACCACGCAGAAGGTGTCTTGCAGCAAGGCCGTGCGCTTCAGCTCCGCGCCGGTCTGCTGCTCCACGTCGATGGAGAGGTCGACCCGCCCCGACGCGAGGTCCCGCTCCAGCCGCGCCCGGTCGAGCCGGACGCTGGAGATGCGGACCTCCGGCGCGTGCGCCCGCAGCCGAGCCACGAGCAGCGGCAGAATCGACGGCTCCAGCACGTCGTTCATCGCCACCGTGAACTGACCCACGTCCCGGCGCGGGTCGAAGCCGCGTCCGCGATGAACCGCCTGCTCGAACAGTGCCAGCGCCTCCCGAATCTCCGGTGCCAGCCGCTCCGCGAACGCCGTGGGCGCCACGCCCCTCCCCTCCCGGACGAACAGCGGCTCTCCCAGCTGCTCACGCAGGCGGGCCAGCGCGTGGCTCACGGCCGACTGACTGAGGAACAGGACCTCCCCCGCGCGCGTCAGGTTCCGCTCCCGGAGCACCACGTCGAAGACCCGGAAGAGGTTGAGGTCCAGCCGGGCGAGCCGCGCCGAATCCTGCACAGGGTTCATGGTGACACATGACCAACATTCACTGGATGCATCAAGGCCCCATGCGCAGGATGGAGGCCATGGACTTCGAGCCCAGTGAGCGAGCCAAGGACTACCTGGAGCGCGTGAAGCGCTTCATGAGCGAGCACATCCTCCCTGCGGAAAGCCGCTACCACGAGGAGCTCCGAGCCACCGCGCAGGGCGGCGACTGGAAGACGTGGCGCGTGCCGCCCGTCATGGAGGAGCTGAAGGCCCAGGCGAAGGCCCAGGGCCTGTGGAACCTGTTCCTCCCCGACGCGAAGCTCGGCGCCGGGCTCAGCACGCTCGAGTACGCCCCCATCGCCGAGGAGACGGGCCGCAGCTTCATCGCCCCCGAGGTCTTCAACTGCAGCGCCCCGGACACCGGAAATATGGAGGTGCTCTGGAAGTACGGCTCGGAGGCGCAGCAGGAGCGCTGGCTGAAGCCGCTGCTTGCGGGGGACATCCGCTCGGTGTTCTGCATGACGGAGCCGGACGTGGCCTCGTCGGATGCCACCAACATGGCGGCCACCGCCATCGTCGACGGCGACGAGGTCGTCCTCAACGGCAGCAAGTGGTGGTCCAGCGGCCTGGGGCACCCCAACGCGAAGGTGGTCATCTTCATGGCCCGCACGCCCGACACCGGCGGGGACCGCCACCACCAGCACTCCATGGTGCTGGTGCCGCTGGACGCGCCGGGCGTGAGCATCCGCCGCATGCTGCCCGTGTACGGCGACTACGACGCGCCTCACGGCCACGGCGAGGTGCACTTCGACAACGTGCGCGTGCCGCGCGACAACGTCATCGCCGGACCGGGGATGGGCTTCGAGATTGCCCAGGGCCGGCTCGGACCAGGGCGCATCCACCACTGCATGCGCTGCATCGGCGCGGCGGAGCGCTCCCTGGAGCTGATGATTGACCGCGGCATGAAGCGCACGGCCTTCGGGAAACCGCTCCTCAACCTGGGTGGCAACCGCGAGAAGGTGGCGGAGGCGCGCATCGCCATCGACCAGGCTCGGCTCCTGACGCTCTACGCGGCGTGGAAGATGGATCAGGTGGGGGCGCTCGGGGCCATGACGGAGATCTCCGCCATCAAGGTCGTCGCGCCCAATGTCCTCCAGAAGGTGGTGGATGACGCCATCCAGCTTCACGGCGGCGCGGGCGTGTCCCAAGATACGCCGCTGGCGGGCTTCTTCGCCCAGGCGCGCAGCCTGCGCCTCGCGGACGGCCCGGACGAAGTGCACAAGGGACTCATCGCCCGCATCGAGCTGTCGAAGCGGGGCTTCTCCCGGAGCTGACGGCCATGGCAACTCAACGCATCTTCATCACCGGTGGTGCCAGCGGACTTGGTAAGGCCATCGCCCTGCGCTTTGCCCGCGCTGGCTGGAAGGTCTGCATCGGCGACGTCAACGACGCCCGAGGCGAGGAGGCCTTGAAGGAGCTCTCCGCCCTGGCGCCCCAGGCCCATCACCTGCGCTGTGACGTGCGGCGCGAAGAGGACCTGCGCGAGGCCCTGGACTGGCTTACGGCCCAGTGGGGCGGCGTGGACGTGGTCATCAACAACGCCGGAGTCGCACAGGCGGGCGCCATCGAGGACGTGTCGATGGACGACTGGCAGTGGATCATCGACATCAACCTGCTGGGCGTCGTGCGGGGGTGCAAGGTGTTCACCCCCGCCTTCAAGAAGCAGGGCCACGGCCACATCGTCAACGTGGCGTCCATGGCGGGGCTGCTCGATGTGCCGCTGATGAGCAGCTACAACGCGACCAAGGCCGCCGTCGTGTCGCTGTCGGAGACGCTGCACAACGAGCTGGCGGAGTACGGCATCGGCGTCAGCGTCGTGTGCCCGTCCTTCTTCAAGACGAACCTGGGTGACTCGCTGCGCACCACGGACCCGCGACTGGGGGCCACCATGGCGCGGCTGCTGGAGCGCTCCGCCATCACCGCGGATGACATCGCCAACGACGTGTTCGACGCGGTGGCCGAGCGCGGCTTCTACGTCCTGCCCCACGCGGATGGCCGCAGGGCCTGGCGGATGAAGCGTCTGCTGCCGCGTGAGCTCTATTCGTGGATGCTGCGCCGGAACACGCGAGGCATGCGCCCCGGCTCGCGGCCGAAGCCGAGCTGAGCCAGAAGGAGCCCACCGATGCCACCGACCGCGACCATCGACCCCGCAGGTGCCGTGCGCCCGGGAGAGGAGCTGAACCTCCCCGCCGTGGAGGCCTGGCTCAAGGCCCAGGTCCCCACGCTGGAGGGCTCGCCGGAAGTCACGCAGTACGCGGGCGGTGCCTCCAACTGGACGTACCGGCTGAAGTACGCCAACCGGGACCTCATCCTGCGCCGCCCTCCCGCGGGGACGAAGGCGAAGTCGGCGCATGACATGGCCCGTGAGTACACGGTGCAGCACGCGCTGAAGCCGGCCTATCCCGTGGTCCCCACCATGGTGGGCTTGTGCCAGGACCCAGCCGTGCTGGGCTCCGACTTCTACGTCATGGAGCGCATCGAGGGGCTCATCCCACGCAAGCACCTGCCCCGAGGACTCGCGCTGGACGCGAAGCAGACGCGGACGCTCTGCCTCAACGTCATCTCCAAGCTCGTGGAGTTGCACGCCGTGGACCCGGCGGCGGTGGGCCTGACGTCACTGGGCAAGGGGCCGGGCTATCCCACGCGGCAGGTGGAGGGCTGGTCGGCGCGCTACGAGAAGGCACTGACGTGGAACGTCGCCCGCTTCCGCTACGTGCGGGACTGGCTCAAGGCGAACACGCCCGCGGACATCGCCACCTGCGTCATCCACAACGACTGGCGCTTCGACAACGTGGTGCTCGCCCCGGAGGAGCCCACGCGCATCATCGGCGTGCTCGACTGGGAGATGGCCACCCTGGGTGACCCGCTGATGGACCTGGGCAGCGCGCTGGCCTACTGGGTCCATGCAGACGACGACTTCCTGCTGCGCTCCACGCGGCGCCAGCCCACGCACCTGCCCGGCATGCTCCGGCGCGAAGAGGTCGTTGAGTACTACCTGGACCAGACGAAGCTGAAGCCCGCCAACTGGACCTTCTACGAGGTGTTCGGCCTCTTCCGGCTCGCCGTCATCGCCCAGCAAATCTACTACCGGTACCACCACAAGCAGACGCGCAACCCCGTGTTCAAGAACTTCTGGGTGCTGGTCAACTACCTCGGCTGGCGCTGCCACCGGCTCATCCGGAAGGGGGCGCGCTGATGGGCGTGGTGTATCTGGTCCGGCACGGCCAGGCCTCGTTCGGCGCGGCGAACTACGACCAGCTCTCGGAGACGGGCCTCGTGCAGGCCCGGGTGCTGGGTGAGTCCCTGCGCGAGCGGCTGCCCCGCGTGGACGCCGTCGTCACCGGCACCATGGCGCGGCACCAGCAGACGGCGGAGGCGTGTCTCGCCGCGCTCGGCTGTGGCACCGTGGCCGTGCGGACGGCGGGCTTCAACGAGTTCGACCACGAGGAAATCGTCGCCCGGCACACGCCGCGCTACGCGGACCCGGACGTGCTGCGAGCGGAGCTGTCCCAGACGGAGTCGCCCCGGCTCGCCTACCAGGCCCTCTTCACCGACGCGGTGGCCCGCTGGGTGGCCGGCCAGCATGACGCGGAGTACACCGAGCCCTGGTCCGCCTTCGGCGCGCGGTGCCGCCGCGCGATGGACGCCCTCATCCAGGAGCTGGGCGCGTCGAAGACCGCGCTCGTCTTCACCTCCGGGGGCACCATCACCGCCATCTGCCAGGAGCTGCTCCGCATCCCCGACGCGCACGCCTTCCGCCTCAACCTGACGCTGGCGAACTGCGGCCTCACCAAGGTCCTCTACAGCGAGCGCGGCCGTTACCTGTCCACGCTCAACGAGCACAGCCACTTCGAGGGCGCCCAGCGCGCGCTGCTCACCTACCGCTGAAGCGGCGCGCCGTCATAGCGGAAGTCCTCCCACGCCAGCATCGCCCGCTTGCGTGAGGCGCCCCAGCGGTACTCCCCGAAGACCCCTGTCTTGCGCAGCACGCGGTGGCAGGGAATCAAGAGCCCCACGGGATTCTCTCCCACCGCCGAGCCCACCGCGCGCATCGCCTTGGGTTTGCCGATGGCGCGCGCGAGGTCCTCGTACGTCGTCACCTCGCCCGACGGCACACGCAGCAGCGCCTGCCACACCTGCACCTGGAAGGGCGTGCCCCGCACCAGCACCGACAAGGGGCTCGCCTCCGAGCCACCGCGCTCCGCCTGGAAGATGCGCTCCAGCCACGGCGCCGTGTCCTCGGCGGACGCCACGAACGTGGCCCGCGGCCACTGCTCGCGCAGCGAGGCGAGCGCCTCCTCCTCTGACTCACCCGTGAGGAAGTGCAGGCCACAGATGCCACGCTCACAGACGGCGAGCAGACACGCGCCGAAGGGTGACAGGTGGACGCCATGGCGCACGGTGAGCCCTTCGCCGCCCAGCTTGTACTCCCCCGGCGTCATCGACGTCAGCGTCACGAAGAGCTCATGCAGCCTGCCGGTGCCCGACAAGCCCACCTCCAGCGACGTCTCCAGCACGCTGCGACGCTCGTCGAGCAGGCGCCGGGCCGAGCTCAGCGTATGCACCTGGATGAAGCGCTTGGGGCTGATGCCCGCCCAGCGCGAGAAGAGCCGCTGGAAGTGGAACGTGCTCAGCCCCACGTGCGCTGCCACGTCGTCCAGGGACGGCTGCTCGCGGGCATGTGCGTCGAGATAGAGGATGGCCTGTTCGATGCGGGCGTAGTCGCTGGATGCCATGCCGATGCTCCTGGGGTGCGCTTCGCGAAAACGTATGTCCGCCAACACATCCTGGAGCAATCCGGTTCTTGCGCTGTCCTCGCGCGCCGGGCGCGCGTTGACATGAGGTGTCATTGTGCAACAACCGATAGCTCCACCCCGCACACCGCCGCAGAAAGGAGCGCCATGCTTCCAGAGGAAGACTTCCTGGCCGCGGAGGAGGCGCTGAGACGGGCCATGCTCGCGAGCGATGTCGCCGCGCTCGACGCCCTCCTCTCCGACGACCTCCTCTTCGTCAATCACGCCGGCCATGTCCTCGACAAGGAAGCCGACCTGGAAGCGCATCGCTCGGGAGCCCTGCGCCTCACGCGGGTGGACTTCACCGACGCACACTTCCGCTACCTCTCCGCGGGCGCCGTGGTCGTCGTCCATGCCGCGCTATCCGGTGAGTTCCAGGGCGCCCCCTTCGAAGGGAACTTCCGCTACACGCGCGTGTGGCAAGTCGTGGACGACGCGCCCCAGGTCGTCGCGGCCCAGTGCACGGCGGTGGGCTGACTTGACTCCCGACAGACGAGCGCTTATCCGTTACGGCCAATGACGTCGCCAAGCGCCATGTGTCGAATGTCGATGCCGGGTGGGCTCTCGCCCTCCAGGTTCGGCTGACGTCCGTCCGCCCCTGGTGAGCCACCGAGCCCATCCACCCGCGAGGGTTGGTGGGCTTCGTCGTTTCTGGACACGCGCCGACCTCTCCCAGCCCTCCGCGCCCTGGAGGGCCTCCTTCCGCATCACCTCCGGAGAGTTCCCGTGCCCACAGCTCACCTCACGTCCGCGCCGCGCCTCTTCGACGTCTCCCTGCCCGATTTGACGCTGGAGGCGGGCGCCCGAATCACGAACCACCTCGTCCGCGGTTGGTGGTGGGGCCCCGAGGAGGACGTCCCCTGGCTCGAGTCGCGCGCGCGCGTCCTCTCCGAGGACGAAGCGCAGGCGAGCGCGCTGCGCATCGTCCGCCGCGCCGTGGCCGAACAGCAGGCGCTCGCGGCCGAAGCGCGCCACCGGGGCCCAGCCCGAGCCCCCACGTCCGTCCCCACGGTGCTGCTGGTCCACGCGCTCACTGGTGACATGCGCGCGGGCGGCCAGGGCGGCTGGTGGGAGCCGCTCATCGGCCCAGGACGCGCGCTGGACCCGTCCCGCGTGCGGCTCCTGTGCTTCAACAACCTGGGCTCCTGCTACGGCACCACGGGCCCCGCCGACGAGGGCTTCCCGCCGCGGACGGACGACGCGCGCTTCGGTCCACCGCTGCCGCTGCCCAAGGGCGACCTGCGCCTGGACGAGCACCGCCTGCCCGCCACCGTCACGCCGTGGGACCAGGCCCGGAGCATCCTGCTGGCCATGGACGCGCTGGGCCTGGACGAAGTGGCGCTCGTCACCGGCGGCTCCCTGGGCGGCATGGTGGTGCTCTGCCTCGCGGCGCTGGCGCCGGAGCGCTTCGCCCGCATGGCGCCCATCGCCACCACGGAGTCCGCCTCCGCGTGGGTGGTGGGCCTCAACCACGTGGCGCGGCAGGCCCTGCTGATGGACCCGGGCTTCCCCGAGTCCCCTCGCCGGGGCCTGGAGCTGGCCCGTCAGCTCGCGATGCTCACCTACCGCGCGGAGCCCGGCCTGGACGCGCTCCAGGGCCGCCCCTCGGCGTGGTCCTCACGCGCGCTGCACCCGATGCACAGCTACCTGGAGTACCAGGGCCAGAAGCTGGAGAGCCGCTTCGATGCGCGCGCGTACCTGGCGCAGCTGGGCGCCATGGACCACCACGACGTGTCACGCTTCCCGGGAGGCGGCCTGGCCCGCATCCGCGCGAGCGCGCTGTGCGTGGGCATCGACACCGACCAGCTCTTCTTCCCCAGCCACATGGCGGCGCTGGCCCGGCGGCTGCGCGAGCACGGCCTCCACGCCGAGCACGCCACGCTGTCCAGTCAGCATGGGCACGACGGCTTCCTGTTGGAGTGGGACGCCATGGCCGTCCTGCTCGCGCGGGCGCTCGCCCTGCCCACCGCCAGGGGCCCGAAGCACGCCTTCACGCGCTGGCCGGAGGCGCGCCCCGCCCTCAGCCCACCTTGCGGGACGAAGGCGTGACCACGGCCACCGCTTCGTGATGGGACCACAGGGGCGGCTCGGCCTCGTGGGTGAAGGCGCGCAGCCGCCGGTACTCCGGATAGGACGCCTGGAGCGACAGCACGTCTCCAGGCCGGATGACCTCATCCCCCTGCGGGTGGAGCCGCTCCTCGCCATTGCGTTGCAGCGACAGCGCCAGGCAGCCGAACCTGTCCCGCACCTCGGAGATGGTGAGGCCCGGCAGGCCCAGGCGCGCCTCGAACAGCGAGACGACCATCAGGTGCTTCGCCAGGTGGAACGAGTGGACGATGCGCGGGTCCATGGCCGCCAGCGCCATGGCCGGGGCCGCCAGCGACGAGCTGGAGAGCGCCTCCGCCTTGAACGTCTCCCGCACCTTGCCGCTCAGGTCGTCATCGAACAGGCGGATGACCACGCGGATGTTCGGGTTCAGCTTGCGCGCGTCCAGGGCGATGTTGAGGTTGGCCAGGTCATCATCCGTGGCGCAGACGATGGCGGACGCGTCCTTCACGTTGGTGCGAGGCAGGCACAGCGGGCTGCGCGTGTCGTCGATGAGCAACGGCACCCGCTCGTCGCGCAGCGCGGACACGAAGGCCGCGTCCTCGCGCTTCTCCACCACCACCACGTCCTTGCCCATCTCCCGCAGCTGCGTCACCACGCGGTAGCCCACCCGCCC
>NZ_JABXEO010000159.1:0-7712 GCF_013372585.1 Myxococcus sp. AM010 | reverse complement strand
GCCGTGGCGCGCAGGCGGGAGCGGGGGGAGGTGCTCATGGGGGGCTCTTGAAAAACGAACGTTCGTTCATGTAGCTTCGGACCTGCGGTTCGACACGCTTCCTACCTGAATCTGGGGTCCGAACATGCCGTTGCTCCAGTTCGAGGAGCTCTCCCTCTACTTCGAGGAATCGGGTGCGGGCACCCCCGTGCTGCTTCTTCACGGGCTTGGCTCCTCTGGCCGGGACTGGGAGTCCGTGGCACCCAGACTGACGGGCCGCCATCGCGTCATCGTTCCAGATGCGCGAGGCCATGGCCGCAGCGGAAAGCCGCCGGGCGCCTATGGCGTGCCGCGCTTCGCCCGGGACATCGCCGGGCTGTGTGACGCGCTGGGCCTCACCGGCGTCCACGTGGTGGGCCTGTCCATGGGCGGGATGATGGGGTTCCAGCTCGCGGTGGACCGGCCGGAGCTGGTGCGCAGCCTGGTCATCGTCAACAGCGGGCCGGAGCTGGTGGCGCGCACGCTGCGCCGCAAGTTCGAGTTCGGCCTGCGCCTGACGCTGCTGAAGCTGCTGGGGCCCGCGGCGCTGGCGAAGGTCCTGGCGCCCAGGCTCTTTCCCAAGCCCGAGCAGGAAGCGCTTCGTCAGCGCGCGCTGGAGCTGTTCAGCGCCAATGACGCGGACGCGTACCTGCGCGCGACGAAGGGGTTGGTGGGGTGGAGCGTCATGCGGCACCTGGGCGGCATCACCTGCCCGGTGCTGGTGCTCGCGTCCGATAGGGACTACACGCCCGTGTCCACGAAGCAGGCCTACGTGGACCTGCTGCCGAACGCGCGGCTCCAGGTGTTGAGTGATTCCGGCCATGCGTCACCGCATGACCAGCCCGACAAGGTCGCCGAAGCCGTGGCGGCCTTCCTGGCCGGAGTCGAGGACGCCGCGGCGGATGCGCGGCAGCCGGGCTGAGCGCGGTTCCCCACCCCGAAGGAGTCAGTCAATGAAGCGGAACACTGTCGCGTGCGCGCGCACGTGGTTGTTGCTGCTCGCCGTCCTCTCGCTCACCGCCGCCGCGCCCGCGCGCGCCGGCACCTGGGTCCATGGCCTTGAAGGGACCCGGGGCTTCCAGCTCTGGGTGCCCACGGGCTACCAGGCCGACACGCCGCTGCCCCTGGTGGTGGCGCTGCACGGCTGCTTCCAGAACCCGACCCAGTTCGCCGGCCTCTCGCGCCTCAACGAGAAGGCGGACGCCGAGAAGTTCCTGGTGCTGTACCCGAACCAGGCGACGTTCGCGAACCCCACGCAGTGCTGGAACTTCATGCTGGTGCTCAATCAGACGCGAGGCCACGGGGAGCCCGCGCTCGTCGTGGACATGGTGGCGCAGGTGCGGCGGCACTACGCGGTGGACGCGCGCCGCATCTACGTGGGCGGCGTCAGCTCCGGCGCGGTGCTCACGGGCACGCTGCTGGCCTGCTACTCGGACGTGTTCGCCGCGGGGATGATTGGCGCGGGGGCCATGTACAAGGCGGCCACCACGATTTCGGGCACGGGCTTCGCGATGCTCTTCGGCAGCATCTACCACCCGGACGACCGGGGCCGGGACGCGTGGGTGTGCTCGGGCCGTCCGCGTCACACGGTGCCGGTGCTCGTGGTGCACGGGACGAAGGACAGCGTGGTCGACATCGTCAACGGCCGGCAGGCGACGCGGCAGTTCCTGCAGACCAGTGACTACGGCGATGACGGCGTGGCCAACGACAGCATCCGTCCGGTGGCCACGCAGGTGACGCGCGCGAGTGTGCCCGGCGGGCGCGCGTACACCGTGGAGGACTATGTCTACGGCGGCGCGCTGGTGGCGCGACACATCGAAATCCAGGGGATGGACCACGCCTGGCCCGGCGGGGATTCACGCTATCCCTTCGCCGACCCGTCCGGGCCGGACGGCACCCACCTCATGTGGGACTTCTTCCGGCGGCACACCCGGAACTGAGGCGCTCGCGCGTCAGTGCTGGTGGCCCAGGCGCACCTCGACCTCGGGGTGGGCCTGGGCGAACGCGCGCAGCCGCTTGAAGCTCGCCGTGGCCCCGTCCGCGTCGTTGTTGTATGAGCCGGGCTCCACGTCGTGCTCCCAGCCCCAGCGGGTGTGGCTGATGTCCCCCGCGAGCAGCACCGGGCCCTTCGTGGAGCGCACCAGGTACGCGGTGGTGCCGGGCGTGTGGCCGGGCAGCCAGAGCGCCCACACGGAGCCGTCCCCGAAGATGTCCACCGCGCCGTCGAACAGGCCGGCGTCCTCCCGCGCGTAGGTCCACTCCGACAGCGGCGGCTTGCCGGCCAGGGCGCGGTCGACGTTGGCCTGGACGACGAGGTTCATGAAGGCGCGCTCGGAGGCCTCGCCCGGCCCGGAGTAGACGGGCGTGCCCGCGGGGACGTCCGCCATGCCGGTGACGTGGTCCGGGTGCAGGTGGGTGAGGAACACGCCCGCCAGCGGCTGTTGCTGCTTCGCCAGCCACTCGCCCAGCGGCGCGTGCACCTTCATGCTCCCCATGTTCATGGCGCTGACGATGAGCCCCTGCATGGCGGCCTTCTCCGGCGCGTCCCGCATCGCCGTCTCCACGCCCGTGTCGACGATGAAGAGGCCCTTGGCCGGGTGGCGGAGGGCGTGGAAGAAGATCTGCGCGGGCTCCGCGCCGTCCTTCAGCCCGGCGGCCTTCGCGGTGGGGTGGGCCAGGTTGATGAGGCCGCCGCGCTCCACCGCCCAGTCGCAGGAGACGACCGTCTCCAGCTCTACCGGGCCGGGCTGCGTCAGCAGCGGCAACAGCTCCGAGGAGGGCCGCGCCTTGCCGAGCGTGGAGGGCTGGACGCCGTGTGAGGTGGTGGCGCAGCCCACGAAGCCGGTGACGGCGAGGGCGCCGCCGAGCGCGGCGGCGATGGAGAGGACAATGGAACGGGTCCGCATGGATGGAGCTCCTTCACGTCGAGACACGCGGAAGCTAACGATGCGAGAATTGATGGGAAATGACGATTCAGGCATGAGGTCATGCATTCATGAATATCTCCTGGGATGACGCGCGGCTGTTCCTGGCCATCGCCGAGGCGGGCAGCTTCAGTGGCGCGGCCCGGCGGCTCCGGATGGGCCAACCCACGGTGAGCCGGCGGCTGGCGGCGCTGGAGTACGCGGTGGGCATGGCGTTGTTCCGCCGCGGGGTGGATGGCGCGGTGCTGACGGCCGCGGGCGAGCGGCTGGTGCAGCCCGCGAAGAAGATGGCGGAGTGGGCCGGTGAGCTGCACCGCGCGGCCGAGTCGTCGGACACGTCGCCGCGGGGGCTGGTGCGGGTGACGGCGTCGCCCTACATGAGCTTCGGCTTCCTCGCGCCCTTCGCCGGGGCGATGATGAAGAAGCACGAGGGCCTGCGGCTGGAGGTGCTGTCCGGGATTCAGTACCTGGATTTGGGGCGCGGCGAGGCGGACCTCGCGCTGCGAGCCCGGGGCCCGATGAACGCGGACTTGAAGCTCCTCTCCTCGCTGACGGTCCCCAACGCCGTCTTCGCCGCGAAGTCCCTCAAGGCCCGGCTGCCCAAGCGGCCGTCGCTCCAGGCGCTCCCGTGGGTCGCCTGGGCGCCGCCGTTCGACGCGGTGCCGCCCAATCCCCAGCTGGCGTCCATCATCCCCGGCTTCTCGCCCGTGTTCACCGCCGACAACTACCTGGTGATGCTGGCGGCGGCCGAGGCGGGCGTGGGGGCCATGGTGCTGTGCGACGTGCGCCACCGCTTCATGCGCGAGCGGAGCCTCGTGCCGCTCGACGTGGACCTGGGGCCCTTCGCCACCACCACGTACCACCTGGTGTGCGCGAAGTCCGCGCTCGACATCCCGCGGGTGCGGAAGGTCTCGGAGCTGCTGGTCGAGGAGCTGGAGCAGGCGAAGAAGCGGTGACACGCCGCCGCCGCTCCTCGGGTTGCGGTGGCCCGCCGCGCGTGTTCACGGTACTCCATGGGCACCGGGTACCGTCCCCAGGAGGACCTTCACCATGACTGAACGCAACGCCATTGCCGCCGGTTTCCTCACGCACGAAGTCACGAACCAGCCGCCGCCGCTCGAGTACGACGCGTGGACGACGGACACCGTGCTCCGCGAGGTGGTGGCCCGCGAGGGCGGCGGCTGGGCGGAGGCCGACCTGGCGAAGTACGGCCCCGTGGTGGGCGGGGAGATGCAGCAGCTGGCGTTCCTCGCCAACGAGAACAAGCCCAGGTTCCGGCCCTTCGACCGCTATGGCAACCGCCGCGACGAGGTGGAGTTCCATCCCGCGTACCACCGGCTGATGGAGCTGGGCATGGCCCACGGCGTGTCGGGCTTCGCCTGGCGCAACGAGGGCACGCCCGGCGCCCACGTGGCGCGCATGGCCCTCTTCTATCTGCACAACCAGGCGGACAACGGGACGAGCTGCCCCCTCACGATGACGTACGCGTCGGTGCCGGCGCTGCGCCACCAGCCGGAGGTGGCGCTGGAGTGGTTGCCGCGCGTGAGCTCGGCGTCCTACGACAGCCGCTTCATCCCCGCCGCGCAAAAGTCGGGCGCCACCATTGGCATGGGCATGACGGAGAAGCAGGGCGGCTCCGACGTGCGCACCAACACCACCCAGGCGCACCGCCTGGGCGAAGGCCGCGGGCCCGGTCAGCCCTACGCGCTGGTGGGGCACAAGTGGTTCTTCTCCGCGCCCATGAGCGACGCCTTCCTGGTGCTGGCGCACGCGGAGGGCGGCCTGTCGTGCTTCCTGATGCCGCGCTTCACGCCGGACGGCGCGCTCAACGCCATTCGCGTCCAGCGGCTGAAGGACAAGCTGGGCGACTGGAGCAACGCCAGCTCGGAGGTGGAGCTGCATGGGGCCTACGCGGTGATGGTGGGCGCGGAGGGCCGCGGCGTCCCCACCATCCTGGAGATGGTCGCGCTGACGCGGCAGGACTGCATGATTGGCTCCAGCGGGCAGATGCGGCAGGCGCTGGTGCAGGCCATCCACCACACGCGGCACCGCGTCGCGTTCGGCAAGCGGCTCATCGACCAGCCGCTGATGCGCAACGTGCTGGCGGACCTGGCGCTGGAGCTGGAGGCCCATGTCGCGCTCACCGGGCGCGTCTCCCGCGCGGTGGACGCCACGCCTCGGGATGAGAAGGAGGCCGCGTTCTGCCGCATCGCCACGGCGGTGGGGAAGTACTGGGTGTGCAAGCGCACGCCGCCCTTCGTCAACGAGGCGCAGGAGTGCCTGGGCGGCGCGGGCTACGTGGAGGAGACGAACCTGCCGCGCCTGTACCGGCAGGCGCCGCTCAACTCCATCTGGGAGGGCAGCGGCAACATCCAGTGCCTGGACGTGCTGCGCGCGGCGTCACGCGAGCCGGCCAGCCGGGAGGCCCTCTTCGCCGAGCTCCTGGCCGCGCAGGGCGGGCACGCCGCGTATGACGAGGCCACCGCGCGGCTGGGCAAGGCGCTGGCCAACACGGACTCAATGGAGGCGCGCTCGCGCTCCATCGTGGAGGGGCTGGCGCTGGCGCTCCAGGCGTCGCTGCTGATTCGCGCGGGCAACACCGCCGTGTCGGATGCCTTCTGCGAGTCCCGTCTGGGCGGGGCGCATGGACAGACGTTCGGCACGCTCCCGGCCCACGCGCCCATGCAGATGCTCATCGAGCGCGCCTTCCCCGATGGCGCGGCGTGATAGGAAGACACCCCATGTCCAATCTCCAGGGAAAGACGCTGTTCATCTCCGGTGCCAGCCGTGGCATCGGCAAGGCCATTGCCCTCCGCGCTGCCCGGGATGGCGCCAACATCATCATCGCCGCCAAGACGACGGAGCCGCACCCCAAGCTCCCCGGCACCATCTACACGGCGGCGGAGGAAATCGAGAAGGCGGGCGGCAAGGCGCTGCCCTGTGTCGTGGACATCCGCGACGAGCAGCAGATCGCCGCCGCCGTGGCCAAGGCGGTGGAGACCTTCGGCGGCATCGACATCCTGGTGAACAACGCCAGCGCCATCAGCCTCACGGGCACGCTCGAGACGCCGATGAAGCGCTTTGACCTGATGCACGGCATCAACACGCGCGGCACGTATGCGTGTTCGCAGGCGTGCATCCCGTACCTGAAGAAGGCCAGCAACCCGCACATCCTCAACAACTCGCCGCCGCTCAACATGGAGGCGCGCTGGTTCGCGCCCCACGTCGCGTACACCATGGCGAAGTTCGGCATGAGCATGTGCGTGCTGGGCATGGCGGAGGAGCTGCGCTCGGACGGCATCGCGGTGAACGCCATCTGGCCGCGCACCGTCATCGCCACCGCGGCGGTGCAGAACCTGCTGGGCGGGGATGAGACCATCCGCGGCTGCCGGACGCCGGAAATCATGGCGGACGCGGCCTACGCCATCCTCACCAAGCCGAGCCGCGAGTTCACCGGCAACTTCTGCATCGACGAGGAGGTCCTCCGCGGCGTGGGCGTGACGGACTTCGACAAGTACCAGCTGGTGCCCGGGGCGGAGCTGCTCCCCGACTACTTCATCTGAGTCCGCAGCGCCCCAGCCCGTCCTCGCGCGCGGAGTCGCTGGAGCCCGCGCGAGGGCGTGGAATGCTCAGGGCCCTTGTCAGGGGCGCCCACCGGGGCAGGTGCGATAGGTAGGGGAGCCACATGGACCTGCGGCATCTCCGAATCCTCCTGCTGTCGGCGCTGGGGCTCCTCGCCTCGGCCTGTCCGAGCCCCACCCGCGCCCCCGTCACCCGGCCCGAGGACGCGCTCCTCGGGCTGTCCCGGAAGATGGAGCCCCGGGACGACGGTGACGTCGCGTCCCTGCGGACCGCCGTCGCGGAGAGCCTCGTGTGGCTGCGGAGCCGTCCGTCCGACCACCGCTTCATCTACGGCGCGCGGCAGGTCTCCCTCGCCGAGCTGCGGACCGCTTTGGAGCGCCTGCACGCGCGGCTTCGCGAGGACCTCACGCCGGAGGCGCTGTGGGCCCTGGTCCTGGAGGACTTCGAGCCGATGGAGGCCGCCGGCGGCGAGGACGGCCAGGTGCTCTTCACCGGCTACTACGAGCCCACCATCGAGGCGAGCCTGACGCGCACGGACGTATACAACGTGCCCATCCACGGGCCTCCGTCCGACCTGATTGAAGTCCCGCTGGAGCCCTTCGCGGAGCGCTTCAAGTCAGAGCGGGTCTTCGGCCGGCTCGATGGGCGGAAGGTGGTGCCGTACTGGTCTCGCGGGGACATCCGAGGGGGGCGGCTCAGCGGGCGGAAGCTGGAGCTGGCCTGGGCCAGGGACCCGGTGGCGCTCTTCTTCCTGGAGGTGCAGGGCAGCGGCTCGCTGCTGCTGCCGGATGGGAGTCGGCGCCGCATCGGCTACGCCGCGTCGAATGGGAAGCCCTACCGCAGCATCGGCTCGCTGCTCATCCAGGAGGGCGCCATCCCCAAGGAGGAGATGTCGATGCAGGCGCTGCGGGCGTGGCTGGCCGCCAATCCTCAGCAGCGCCACCGGGTGCTGGACCACAACGAGTCCTACGTGTTCTTCCGCTTCCTCAACACCGCGTCGGTGGGTTCGCTCGGGCGGCCGGTGACGGCGGGGCGCTCCATCGCGACGGACGCGCGGCTGTTTCCCAAGGGCGGCCTGGCCTTCATCCACACCGAGCGGCCGGTGCGCATGGCGGATGGCTCCGTGCAGTGGAAGCCGCTGTCGCGCTTCGTGCTCAACCAGGACACGGGCGGGGCCATCCGGGGCGC